>NZ_JBCLUZ010000034.1:0-41953 GCF_039548395.1 Luteimonas changyuni | reverse complement strand
GCTACTGGAACGCCCTTCGGGTATTTCAGCCCCGATTCATGGTGGGCTTTCCGTCCAGCGTGCTGGACATTGCGATGTTTGCACGGGAGAAGGGGCTCAAAGCGGACTGGGAAGTTGATGTCATGTTCCCGACTGCCGAGACTGTTCTGCCTGTCCACCGCGAGGTCATTGGCGAGGTATTCGGCTGCAAGCTCGTGGATCAGTATGCGTCCTCGGAAGGTGCGCCATTCATTCTTGAGTGCCCTAGCGGTCGCTTGCATGCGCACCCCCTGACCGGGGTGTTCGAGGTGTTGGATGAGAACGGGGCGCCAGCTCGCGAAGGCGAAATGGTCGTGACCTCCTTCACCACCCGGGGGACGCCTCTGATTCGGTACCGCATTGGTGACAGGTTACGATTGGCGTCGCCCCAGGACTGTTGCACGTGTGGTTGGAACTTTCCATTGGTTGACTGGATCGATGGACGGACAAGTGATTTCGTCTACTCGCCGGAGACCGGCCGAGTCAACCTTGGGAACCTGAGCAATTGCACCAAGGATGTGGAAGGCATTGTCTCGTTCCAGATCCAGCAGGACGAAGTGGATTCCATTCTGGTTCGAGTGGTAGGCGATCAGCGCTTTAATGACGCGCAGAGCGGACGGTTTGAAGAGGCCTTGAGGGTGCGCGTGGGAAAGGTCATGTCTATCCGTATTGAGCGCGTTGACGATATTCCTCGTGAGCGGAGTGGCAAGTTCAGGATCGTCAAAAACAGCCTTGCTGCGCGGGTACCGTGATGGGTGCGCTGCCTAGTTCGGCTCAGCGTATTCTCGTCGTTGCCAGCTATCCGGATTCCATTCTCAAGTTCCGCGGGCCACTGTTGGAGGCGATGGTGGCTGCTGGCTGGGATGTGCATATCGCGGCCCCGGCTGTCGATACCATGCCCGGGCTGCGTGAAGCTCTAGCGTCAAAGGGCATTGGCTTGCATTGCATCCCGTTGAACCGCACTGGAACGAATCCGATCGCGGACATTCGATTGGTCGTTGCGCTCCGTGGGTTGATGCGGGAGCTAAGGCCCGCAGTGGTGCTGCCCTATACGATCAAGCCCGTGATCTACGGGACCATAGCGGCCTGGATGGCAGGCGTCCCCAGGCGCTTCGCGCTGGTGACCGGACTCGGCTATGCGTTCACCGGTAATCGCCAGGGCATCGTCAAGCGGGTCGTGACCAGTCTGTATCGGTTTGCACTCGGCCGGACCCACATGGTGTTCTTCCAGAATCCTGACGACGAGCGGCTGTTCCGGGACCTGGGTATCGCGCCGGCGCGGACCCCTTCGATGGTCGTCAATGGTTCAGGCGTGGATGTGGCGGCTTTCCCGGTCGCGTCGCTGCCTGGCAGTCCCATCGTCTTCCTGTTGATCGGCCGCCTGCTGGGCGACAAGGGTGTGCGCGAATTCGCAGAGGCGGCTCGCGAGGTCAAGGCCTTGAACCCGGAGGTTCGATTCCACGTTGTGGGCTGGATCGACAGCAATCCAGATGCCATTGCCCAGTCGGAGCTGGATGCTTGGGTCGCTGAGGGCACGCTCGAGTTTCTCGGCAAGGTGGACGACGTACGCCCGGCCATCGCAGCCAGTACGGTCTACGTACTGCCGTCCTACCGCGAAGGCACCCCGCGCACGGTCCTGGAAGCCATGGCCATGGGCCGCCCTATCATCACCACCGATGCCCCGGGTTGTCGCGAGACGGTTATGGACGGCGACAATGGTTTCCTGGTCCCGGTGCAGTCGGTGGATGCGCTGGTGGAAGCCATGCTGAAGTTCATCGAGGATCCAGCGCTCGCCCAGCGCATGGGGCGGCGGTCACGGCAGATTGCAGAGGACAAGTACGACGTGCACAAGGTCAATGCGGTGATGTTGCGGGAGATGGGCATCACCAGAGCCGGGACGGAAGGGGAGGCGCAGGCGTGACGCAGCAGGCAGCACAGTTCCAGGCCGTGGTGGATCTGGTGCGCTCGACGCACGGCGATGGTTTCATCCCCCTTCACCGCCCCGTCTTCGAAGGTAACGAACGGCAGTACCTGGTCGACTGCATCGACTCAAACTTCGTCTCCTCCGTGGGCGCGAAGGTCATCGAGTTCGAGCAGCACATCGCAGCTTTCACCGGCGCGAAGTACGCCATTGCCACTGTTAACGGCACCGCCGCCCTCCACGTTGCCCTGCAGTTGGCCGACGTCCAGCGCGACGACGAGGTCATCACCCAGGCCCTCACCTTCATCGCCACCTGCAATGCGCTCAGCTACGTCGGCGCCCATCCCGTGTTCGTGGATGTCGATCTCGACACGCTGGGCCTTGGCCCGGAGGCGCTGCGCCGCTGGCTGTCCGAACACGCCGAGCTGCGCGACGGCCAGGCCTGGAACCGCAGCACCGGCCGGCGCATCTCCGCATGCGTGCCCATGCACACCTTCGGCATTCCGCTGCGCATCGAGGAGATCGTGGCGATCTGCGGCGAGTACGGCATTGCCGTGGTCGAGGATGCCGCCGAATCCTTGGGCAGCTGGGTGGGTGACCGCCACACCGGCACCTTCGGCCGCCTGGCCACGCTCAGCTTCAACGGCAACAAGGTCATCACCACCGGCGGCGGCGGCATGATCATCACCGATGACGAGGAGCTGGCGCGGCGGGCCAAGCACCTGACCACCACCGCCAAGGTCCCACATCCCTACGAATTCGTGCACGACGAGATCGGCTACAACTACCGCCTGCCCAACCTCAACGCCGCACTGGGCTGCGCGCAGATGGAGCAGGTGCCGAAGATGCTGGAGATCAAGGCCGAGGTCGCCGCGCGCTACCGCGAGTTCTTCGCCGGCACGGAGGTCCGCTTCGTGGACCCGCTGCCCGGCACCACGGCCAACTACTGGTTGAACGCCATCGTGCTGGACTCCGAGGCCGACCGCGACGCCCTGTTGGAGTACACCAACAGCCGTGACGTGATGACCCGCCCTGTCTGGCGCCTGATGTCGCGCCTGCCCATGTTCCAGCACTGCCAGAACGACGGGCTGGAGAACTCCCGATGGCTGGAGGCGCGGGTGGTGAATCTGCCGTCCAGCGTTCCTGAAAGCGAATTCCCGAGGTTGCGTGCTTGAACATTCTTGACCTGATCGGCCGCACCGCGCCGCTCTTCGACATCGACATCCAGCACCACGAGGCCGAACTCTCCGGCCTGGTGCAATCCAGTCGCTTCCTCGTGATCGGTGGCGCCGGCTCCATCGGCCAGGCGGTCACGCGCGAGATCTTCAAGCGCAAGCCGCGTGCGCTGCACGTAGTCGACATCAGCGAAAACAACATGGTCGAGCTGGTGCGGGACATCCGCAGCACGCTGGGCTATATCGATGGCGACTTCCGCACCTTCGCCATCGACTGCGGCAGCCGCGAGTTCGCCGCGCTGATGGCGGCCGGGCAGGGCTACGACTACGTGCTCAACCTCTCCGCGCTCAAGCACGTGCGCAGCGAGAAGGACCCGTTCACCCTGATGCGGCTGATCGAGGTGAACGTGCTCAACACCATCAGCACCATCGCCCAGGCGCAGGCGGGCGGAGCGCGCAAGTACTTCTGCGTGTCCACCGACAAGGCCGCCAACCCGGTCAACATGATGGGCGCCAGCAAGCGGATCATGGAGATGTTCCTGATGCGCGCGAGCTTGGAGCTGCCGATTTCGACGGCGCGGTTTGCGAACGTGGCGTTCTCGGATGGGTCGCTGCTGCATGGGTTCAACCAGCGGTTCGCGAAGCGGCAGCCGATTTCGGCGCCCAATGACGTGCGGCGGTACTTTGTGACGCCGCAGGAGTCGGGGGAGCTGTGCCTGAGTTCGTGCCTGCTTGGCGGCAACCGGGACATCTTTTTTCCGAAGCTCAGCGAAGAGCTGGACCTGACGCGATTCTCGGACATCGCCGTGCGTTACCTGGAGTCGCTGGGCTTCGAGCCGCACGAGTGCGCGAGCGAGGATGAGGCGCGCGACCGCGCGGAAGAGCTGATCGCAGCCAAGAAGTGGCCGGTCTACTTCTTCGCCAGCGACACCACGGGTGAGAAGGACTTCGAGGAGTTCTTCACCGACGCCGAGACGCTGGACATGGAGCGCTTCGAGAACATCGGCGTGATCCTGAATGAGCCGACGTTCGACGACACCCGACTGGAGCATTTCCTGACCACGATCAACACGATCCGCTCAGGCGCGACCTGGGACAAGCCCGAGATCGTGGAGCTCTTCAACCACATGATTCCCGACTTCGCCCACAAGGAAACGGGAAAGTACCTCGACAGCAGGATGTGACATGCAGCGTTTGCTCGATATCGTCTTCTCGGGGCTGGCATTGCTGGTCCTATCCCCCTTGCTGGTGCCCATCGCGATCATCCTGCGCCTGACCGGCGAGGGTGAGGTGTTCTACGTGCAGCAGCGCATCGGCCAGGGCGGCGGCACGTTCGGCCTTTACAAGTTCGCCACCATGCTCAAGAACAGCCCGAGCCTCGGCACCGGCACGGTCACGGTGAAGAACGACCCGCGGGTGCTGCCGATCGGCCGCTTCCTGCGCAAGACCAAGATCAACGAGTTGCCGCAACTGCTGAACATCTTCAAGGGCGACATGAGCATTGTTGGCCCGCGCCCGCAGACGCAGCGTTGCTTCGATGCATTCCCGGCGCGGTCGCAGGCCGAAATCATGAAAGTGCGCCCCGGCCTGTCCGGCATCGGCTCCATCGTCTTCCGCGACGAAGAAGACCTGATGCACGCCAGCGCCGAACCCGAGCGCTTCTACGACGACGTGATCATGCCGTACAAGGGCGCGCTGGAAGAGTGGTATGTCGCCAACCAGGGGCTGGGTACCTACCTCAAGTGCATCGTGCTGACGGCTTGGGTCGTGCTGGTGCCCGGTTCGACGGTGTTCTGGCGCGCGTTCCGCGGTTTGCCCATGCCGCCGCGCGAGCTGGTGGTCGCGGGCGGTGCCGTGGGCGCCCCCGCGGCTGCATCCTCGCCGGCTTCGGCAACCGCCACCGAATGACACCGCGCGAGCGCTACCGCCAGGTGGCAGCGCTGCATGTGCGCTGCCTCGATCAGGGCTTCCTGGCCACGCTGGGCGAGGGCTTCCTGGCCCAGATGTACGAGGCGATCGACCGAGCCGACGAAACGATCCTCATCACGGAGGTGCGGGACGGACAGGTGGCGGGCTTCATCACTGGTGGGACCGGCATGGCCCCGATCTACCGGCGGATGCTGCGGCAGCCGCTGAGGCTCGGCCTGGCGCTGGTTCCGGCGCTGGCGCGGCCGGCGAAGTTGCGGCGAATCATCGAGATCCTGCGCTATTCCGGCGAGAACGGGCTGCCCGCTGATGCGCCCAAGGCAGAGCTGTTGAGTCTTGCGGTCGCGCCCGAGTGGCGTGGCAAGGCCATCGCCGACAGTCTCTACGCGCGGATGGCCGAGCGTTTTCGCGGGCAGGGCGTTGACGCCTTCCGGATCATCGTCGGGGCCCCATTGGCGCCTGCGCACCGGTTTTATCGGCGGATGGGTGCGACTCCCGTTGGTGAGGTCGAGGTGCACGCGGGCGAGGCGTCGACGGTGTATGTGCATCGCGCCTGACGTGGGCGCCATGCGGCGTGCGAGGCCGCCATGCAGCTGACTGACGTGCTGCTTGCCGTGCTGGCCCTGGCCGTGGGCCTGGCGCTGGCATGGCGCGCCAGCGGACTGGCGAGGCTGCTGGTGTTCGGCTCAGCGGTGCTGGTCTCGGGTCTGCTCTTCATGCCCGGCGAACAGATCACGGGACTCGTGGGCAAGGACGGCATCCGCTCGCTCAGGGCGCTTGCAGGCCTGACCCCCTGGGACATTTCCGAGCTGACCCACTTCTTCATTTTTGTGTGGCTGGGTTTGCTGCTGTGGCTCGCACGCCCGGACATGCGGGGATGGAAGGCCTGGGGGCTGGTGGTGGTGCTGGCGGTTGCGGCGGAAGTGGCGCAGGGGCTTGCTCCGGCCCGGGAGCCACGTCTTGATGACGTGCTGCTCAACCTTGCAGGCGGGATGGCCGGGCTGCTGCTGGCGATTGCGGGCATGGCCTTGACGCGCCCACGCCGCAACAGGGGCAACATGGCACCCTGACGGCGCGCACCGCCACGCAACCGAGGAGCGACCCATGTGCTATTCGGCCCTCGTCTACGCCGAAATCCGCAAACTCGAACGTATCCTCGGCGTCAGGATCGACCCCGACTGGTACGTCGAGGAATTCTGGATCCGCAAGGGCAAGGACCCCGGCAAGCGCCGCAGGATGCCCCGCGCGGTCGAGCGCGAGGCCATGGCGCTCGCACCGCCTGGCATCGCCGCCGCGGTGCGCGCCGCCGACCAGGCCGAGATCGACCAGCTGACCCAGCTCGTCTTCGCCCAGCGCAAGCGCGTGGCAGACGCAGAGCGTTCACTGCAGGCCCGGGAGACGAAGAAGGCGCGCGAGGACATCCGCATCGGCACCGGCAAGGTCGAAGCCGCGATGCGTCGCCTGGAGGAACTCCGCAAGCCGCCGGCCGATGCCGGCGTCGGCCGCATCTATCCGGGCTACTGGTGTCCGGTCGTCATCCGCGAGTACGGCCGCTACGTCGCGCGCCTCATGCGCTACCAGTGCCGGCTGCCCGACTGGACCGAGGCCATCGAGCGCAAGTATCCCGGCACCTACAACGCCCGCCGCGACAAGCTGGAGAAGTCCTGGGGCAAGGTCTTCGGCCACGGCCACGGCGTGATGGTGGCCAGCGCCTTCTACGAGCACGTCGACCGCGGCGGCCAGGACCAAGTGCTTGAGTTCCGGCCCAGCGACGGCCGCGACATGATCGCCGCCTGCCTGTGGACGCGCACCACGGAACAGGACGGCTCGGAGCTGTACTCCTTCGCCGCCATCACCGACGAGCCGCAGGCCGAAGTGGCCGCGGCGGGGCATGACCGCTGCATCGTGCCGATCAGGCAGCAGAACCTGGAGGCCTGGCTGACGCCGGATGCGGGGAACCTGGCGGCGCTGCACGCGATCCTGGATGACCGGGAGCGGCCGTATTACGCGCATCGCGAAGCGGCGTGAGTGGCCAACTGCGCAGAAGCCCGGGCCGCGGGCGCGGCTCCGGTCCGGCGCGGCGAGCCCGGCTATGGCCCGCATCTGGACCGCGACAACGATGGCGTGGGATGCGAGCCGTATCGCGGCAGGTAGACGCAACGCCGCGGTAAAAGGAAAGTCGACTGGTGGAACGGTTCGTGACGATTTCATGACTTCGTTCCGGATGTGAGGCCTCCATGTTCTGGGATGTGACTCACAGAACACAGGAGCTCCAACCATGAACACCACCAAGCTGCTTACCGGTACCGTCCTTGCCGCCGCCCTCGGCGCGCTGTCCTTCGGCGCCCAGGCCGCGGAGCCCGTCGGCTGGTATGCCGGCGCCGGCGTTGGCCAGTCGTCGATCGACGAAGGCGTGATTGACGAAGAAGAAACCGGCTTCCAGGTCTTCGGCGGCTACCAGCTGCACCCGAACTGGGGCTTCGAACTGGGCTACACCGACTTCGGCAAGATCGAGTACGGCAACGTGGCTTCGCTGGAAGCCGACACGGTGTCGCTGGTCGCGGTCGGCACGGTGCCCTTCACTGACAAGTTCTCGGGCTACGCGAAGGCTGGTATGCACAGCTGGGACGCCGACGCCCGCGCGGCCGGCATCGGCAGCTTTTCGGACGACGGCACCGACCCGACCTACGGCCTGGGCCTGCAGTACCGCTTCACCGACACCTTCGCGCTGCGCGGTGAGTACAGCCGCTTCGAGATGGACGACGTGGACGTGGACCTGGCGCAGGTGCAGGTGCGCTTCGATTTCTGATCCCCAGCGGGCATCACAGCAGGACAGCAGGCCGGGAATTCCCGGCCTGCTTGCGTTTGGAGTTGGCGTGGACCCTGCCGATCAGCCTCCCCCGCAGCGCCGCATGATCGTGTCCGCCGCCGGAGTTCCGGCAACGATCCATCCATCCTGCAGGAGCGGGAAAGTCTCCTCGAACACCGTGCGGCCGGCTTGTGTGCTTCGCCCTATCGACTCGATGCCGGTGTTGAGCACAAAGGAAGGCAAACCCAGGCTGTGCAGCCGACCCAGACTCACGAGCTGTGCGCACAAGGCATGGCGATGGGCCCGGACTTCGGCCTCCATTCCCGCCGGCTCGTCAACGCCGCGCGCATGGTCGAGGATATGGCTGCCTTCGTGCGCAACGATCTCCGCAACCAGCGAAAGCGTCCGCTGGCGGTCATCGAACAAGGGCACGGCGAGGGAGATGCGGGGATGCCGGGACAGGGCCACCGATCGGCGCCAGGCGGCCTTGTCGCCCGGAACGACATGAAGTTGGACCCGCAAGCCGATGGACGCATGGTCGCCCCCGGTGGCATCAAGATAATCCAGGCTGCGGCTGGCCACTCTGCAGGCCTCCGCAAGAAGAGGGCCATGGTCACTGATGTCTTCTCCCATCCGGATGGACACCCTCCTGTCCGCACACTTGGCCACAGGGAGAAATCTGGCGATGCCGCCGTCGCCGGGAAGGTGGAAGTAGCTGTACACCTGCCAGAACGGGCGACCTGGGCGCATGACAAGCACCCCATGCATTCCTTCGCGTGCGAGAGGTGGAGACCCTTCGGGCACGGCCTGAAACGGACGCGTCGATACGCAGCCAACGGTCAGGAGGAGCGTCGCGATGGCCGTGGCCGCCGCGCTCGCAGACGCCCGAGTTGGAGCGTGCCTATGCATACATCCTCACGTGCGAAGGCGCTTCGCAGACTGCCAGCTCACAACATGCAACACGAGGAAGACCAGGAAGGCCAAGCCATCTGGTCCGTCCACGGCAAGCGCGCAAGCCACAAGGACGGAGATTGCAGACGTCGCCAGGACACTGATCGCCACTTGCCTTCCCCCCGAGGTTTGAGCGCAGCGTACCCGTAGGTGATGAAACGGGGGAAGGTGGGCATCGGCGGGCTCGGCGAGCGACTTGAGCGCAGGGTTGATTTTGACTAGACTAGATTAGCTTAGTCCTAATCAGAGGCCCGCCATGTCCACCGTCAACATCCACGAAGCCAAGACCCACCTTTCGCGCATCGTGGAGCGGGTAGCGGCGGGCGAAACCGTGGTCATTGCCAAGGCGGGCAAGCCGGTGGTGAAGGTGATGCGGATAGGCGCGCCGGAAGCCGGGGAAGTCCAGCGGCTTGGATTCTTGCAGGGTGCTTTCTCAGTGCCGGACGACTTCGACCGCATGGGCGAGGACGAGATCGCCGCGCTGTTCGGCATGCCGGCATGAAGTACCTGCTCGATACCCACCTCTTGCTCTGGGCGGCCGCCGAGCCAAAGCGGCTCCCGAAAAAGGCGCGCACCCTTCTGGAAGACGCCAGCAACACCCTGTTGTTCAGCGCTGCCAGCTTGTGGGAGGTTGCGATCAAGGCCAACCTGGGGCGGCCTGATTTCGACGTGGAGCCGGGAGTTCTGCGCCGCGGGTTGCTGGACAACGGCTACGTGGAACTGCCGATCGTCAGCGAGCACGCCGTGGCCACTGGTACCCTGCCGCCGATCCATCGCGACCCGTTCGACCGCCTGCTCGTTGCTCAGGCGCAGGTGGAAGGCATCACTCTGCTGACCGCTGATCCGGTGGTGCTCCAGTACCCGGGGCCGATCCGCGGAGTTTGAAGGGTTCCGGCTTCTCCCAATTACACCGAGGATTTCTCTTTGACCTCCCACAAAGCATTCAAGGCCTACGACATCCGCGGCCGTGTACCCGATGAACTCGACGAATCCCTGGCCGCCCGCATCGGCATGGCCATGTCAGACCTGCTGCAGCCGGGCCCGGTCGTGCTCGGCCGCGACGTCCGCCTGAGCAGCCCGGCGCTGCAGGCGGCGCTGGCCGGCGGCTTCCGCGACGCGGGCCGCGACGTGATCGACATCGGCCTGTGCGGCACAGAGGAGGTCTATTTCCAGACCGATGCGCTGGGCGCGGCCGGCGGGGTGATGGTGACCGCCAGCCACAATCCGATGGACTACAACGGCATGAAGCTGGTGCGCGAGGGCGCGCGCCCGATCAGCGGCGACACCGGGCTGTTCACGATCCGCGACGCGGCGCTGGCCGCCGATGCGCCGGCGGCTGCGGCCACGCGCGGCGGCGAGCGCGCGATGGGCGACAAGTCGGCGTACTTCCAGCGCCTGCTGGGCTACGTTGAAGGCGTGGCGCTGAAGCCCTTGAAGATCGTGACCAACGCCGGCAACGGCGGCGCCGGCGCGGTGATCGACGGGCTGGCGCCGCACCTGCCGTTCGAGTTCATCCGCGTGCACCACGAGCCCGACGGCAGCTTCCCGCACGGCATCCCCAATCCGCTGCTGCCCGACAGCCGCGCGGCCACCGCGGACGCGGTACGTGCGCACGGTGCGGACCTGGGCGTGGCCTGGGACGGCGACTTCGACCGCTGCTTCTTCTTCGATGCCGACGGCCGCTTCATCGAGGGCTATTACCTGGTGGGGCTGCTGGCGAAGGCGCTGCTGGCCAAGCACCAGGGTGGCAAGGTGATCCACGATCCGCGCCTGGTCTGGAACACCATCGAGATGGTGCAGCAGGCCGGCGGCGTGCCGGTGGTCAGCAAGACCGGGCATGCCTTCATCAAGGAGCGCATGCGCGCCGAGGATGCGATCTACGGCGGCGAGATGAGCGCGCACCATTACTTCCGCGACTTCGCGTTCTGCGATTCGGGCATGGTGCCGTGGCTCTTGATCGCGTCGCTGATTTCCAGCAGCGGACTGTCGCTGGCGGAGCTGGTGGAGGACCGGATGCGCAAGTTCCCGTGCAGCGGCGAGGTCAACTTCACCGTGACCGACGCGCCGGCGGCGATCGCGGCGGTGCTGGCACGCTACGCGCCGCTGGATCCGGTGCTGGACCATACCGATGGCCTGTCGGCCGACTTTGGCGAGTGGCGGTTCAACCTGCGCAGCTCGAACACCGAGCCGCTGGTGCGCTTGAACGTGGAGTCGCGCGGCAATGCGGCGCTGGTTGCCGAGCGCGTGGCGGAGATCAGGGAGTTGATGGAGGCCTGATGGTTCACGGGTGCTGACAGACAGGCCGGGGTGGGAGCGGCTTTTGTGGGAGCAGCTTTTGTGGGAGCGGCTATAGCCGCGAATGCCTTCCCGCCATGATGAGGGCGGCTATCGCCGCTCCCACACAAAGGCATAAAATACAAAATTAACTTGCATTTAAGACTGACAAGAGTAATTTAATTTTGTATGGCCAAGCGCACGCCTCCTGTGATGCCCCGCGCCCAGCGCCAAGTCCGACTGCTGGGTGAGCGGCTGCGCGCGGCGCGCCTGCGTCGCGAGATGACACAGGCCGATCTGGCCGCCAGGGTGGGCGTGAGTGTCCCGACCTTGGCGAAACTGGAGAGCGGTGACCCCACCACGAGTCTGTCGACCATGCTCCGCGTGCTGACCGCGCTGGGTCTGGACCGGGACATCGACCTGTTGGCCAAGGAGGACGCGCTGGGCCGGGAGCTGCAGGACAGCCGCCTTCGGCGACCCGGTGGCACAGGCGGAGGCCTGACATGAATGTGTCAGGCGTGGCCGCGAATACCGTCGATCAGGTGGAGGTCTGGCTGGACGATGCCGTGCTTGGTGGAGCGGCCCTGGTCGGCCACTTGGCCCGCAGGCCCAGCCGCACCGGCGACACGATCCATTTCCAGTACGTGGCCGACTGGATCGAGCGCAGTGGGCCGATCCGCAGCTTCGACCTGGATCCGCAGCTACCGAGGCACCAGGGTACCTTGATCGCACGCAGTGGCGCCGGCGATCTGGTCGGGGCTTTCCTCGATTGTTCGCCCGACCGCTGGGGCAAGCGCCTCATGGATCGGCGCGAAGTCATCATCGCGCGCGAGGAGGGGCGTCGGGCGCGCGCACTCCGTGCCTGGGACTACCTGCTTGGGGTCAATGACGAATCCAGGATGGGCGCGCTGCGCTTTCGCGAAGAAGGCGGCCGGTATCTGGACGACCATGGGCTGAGCGCGCCACCGATGGCGGATCTTCGCGAGCTGGAAGCGATTGCCGTGCGCGTGGAGCGAGGTGACGTTGACGACAGCGATTACGACATCCGGTGGATCAAGCAGCTGGTCGCGCCAGGCGCATCGCTGGGTGGAGCGAGGCCAAAAGCCAGCGTGCGCGACCCTGATGGTGCGCTGTGGCTCGCCAAATTTCCGTCCAGCGATGATCGCCATGACGTCGGGCTTTGGGAATTCGTCTGCCATCATCTGGCACGGGCCGCGGGGATCAGCATGCCGGCGGCGCGGCCGCTGGTGCTGTCGGGACTCGGCACGACCTACGCCGTGCAGCGTTTCGACCGGGGGCCGGGGCGGCGGGCCTATGCGTCCGCATTCACCCTCCTCGACGCGGACCACAGCGAGGGCGTGAGCTATGTGGAACTGGCGCACGCGATCGAGAACCAGGGTGTGCCGGCAGCGATTGAAGAGGACTTGAGCCAGCTGTTCCGCCGCGTGGCGTTCAACGTGTTGGTCGGCAACCGTGACGATCACCTGCGTAACCACGGCTTTCTGCGCGAACCAGATGGCTGGCGTCTGTCGCCGGCGTTCGACGTGAACCCGAATCCGGACAAAGACGCACACGTGCTGGCCATCGGTCTGGACGACCCGAGCCCGGATACGCGCTTGCTACTTGGAACCCACGACTATTACCGCCTGTCGAAGGCGGCGGCCGACGGAATAATCTCGGAAGTGCGCGCGGCGTTGAGTGGCTGGCAAGGCACGGCGCGCAGGTGCGGTGCGCATGCCGCGGAGATCGCGGGAATGGAGGCTGTCATCGACCCTACCCGCTGATTGCAGGGGCACCGATTACGGATCAGCGGTGGGGTTGCCGGGCTTCAGCGCGGCAAGCGCTGCGGTGCGGGCTTCGGCCAGGTCGACGATGGGGCTTGCGGGGTAGTCGCCCGTGGCGGCGCGCTCGGCACTTGTTGCAAGCCACGGCGCATGGCGCGCAGCTGGCGGCAGGCCGCGCAGCTCCGGGATCCAGCGCGCGATGTATTCGCCTTGGGGATCGAACTTCCGTGCCTGCAGCACGGGGTTGAAGATGCGGAAGTAGGGTGCGGCGTCGACGCCGGTGCCGGCGACCCACTGCCAGCCGAGGGTGTTGTTGGCGAGGTCGGCGTCGACCAGGGTGTCCCAGAACCAGCGGGCGCCGTGCAGCCAATGCATGCGCAGGTGCTTGCCCAGGAAGCTGGCCGCGACCATGCGCACGCGGTTGTGCATCCAGCCGGTGGCCCAAAGTTCGCGCATGCCGGCGTCGACCAGGGGCACGCCGGTGCGGCCGCGCTGCCACGCGTGCAGCAGCTGCGGATCGGCCGCGGCCCAGGGAAAGTCGTTGAAACGCGGGTTGAAGTTGGCGTCGGTGGTGTGGGGGAAGTGGTGCAGCACGTGCTGGGCGAATTCGCGCCAGGCGAGCTGGCGGACGTAGGCGCTGCGCTCTTCGGGCGCGCCGGCGGCGGCGAGTTCGGCAACGATGCGCCAGGGGCTGATTTCGCCGAAGTGCAGGTGCGGCGAGAGCCGCGAGGTCAGGCTGGCGGCGGGCAGGTCGCGGCCGGCGCTGTAGTCCTGCAGGCCGTCGGCGATGAAGACGCGCAGGGCGGCATCGGCGCCGCGTTCGCCGGGCGTCCACCGCTGCCAGAAACCGGCGTCCCAGCCACGGGTGGGCTGCAGCGCGAGGGCGTCGATGGTGGTTTCGTCGCGCAGCGCTGCGGCCGGTGGCAGAGTGTCGGGCGCGGGCCGGGGCGCGCGCGGGTTCCAGGCGCGCTGGGCGGCGTTCCAGAACGGGGTGAAGACGCGGAAGGGGTCGCCGCCGCGGGTTTCGACCTGCCAGGGTTCGAACAAGAGGCTGCCGTTCCAGGCTTCGGCACGGAGGCCGGCCGAGCGCAGCGCGCGGCGGATGCGGGTGTCGCGGGCGTCGATGGCGGGTTCGTGGCGGCGGTTCCAGAACACCGCGGCGGCGCCGGTGGCGTCGGCGATGGACTGCAGCACGGCCAGGCTGTCGCCGGCGAACACGTGCAGGCGCGAGCCGCGCTCGCGCAGGTCGGCGTCGAGTGCGTGCAGGGCGCGGTGCCGCCACGTGTCCGACGCCGCGCCCGGTGCCCACGCCCCGTCTTCGTGCGGGGCGTGGATGTACACCGGGAGCGGCGCGAGGTCGGCGTCCAGCGCCGCCTGCAGCGCGGGGTTGTCCCGCAGCCGCAGGTCGTCGCGGAACCAGATGAGCGCGGTAGCCGTCATCCGGGGCGGTTGATCGTCCGCAGCAGGGGCACGATCTGGTACAGCGCCGAGAGGCCCACCAGCACGTAGACGATGCGCGCCAGCATCGCGTCCTGGCCGCCGAAGATCGCGGCCACCAGGTCGAACTGCGCGGCGCCCACGAGGCCCCAGTTGATGCCGCCGACGATCACCAGCAGCAGGGTCACGATGTCGAGGGCCTTCATGGCATCAGCACCTTGTCGATGACGTGGGAGCGTGGCGACGCGGCCGCAGGATAGCTGCCGGCAACGACGTGGTAGGTGAGGATGGCGACCAGCTGGTCCTTGCTTTCGGGCTTCAGCAGCTCGTCCACGGTGCCCGCGGGCAGCGCGGCGAAGGCGGCGTCGGTGGGCGCGAACACGGTGAACGGACCGTCGCCCTTGAGGGTGTCGACCAGGCCGGCGGCGGTGAGGGCCGCGGCCAGGGTGTTGAACTGGCCGGCCCGTCAAAGCCGCTGGGGCGTGCGCGCGTGCGCGCGGTGGTGGAGGCGGCCTCGCTGGCGTCGTTGGCCTACCAGACCAGGTCGTCTGGCACCTGAAACTGCGCGTAGTAGGCGTCGTCTTCGGAGCTTGAGGCGGCGGGCTCGGTGCCGGCCGTCTGGCCGTGGTCGAGCACGATCATGTCGGGGTAGCGTTCGTGGACCTTGTCGGCCGCGGCGCGCGGCAGGAGTTCGTGGCGATCGCCCAGGCAGGCGATGACCAGCGCGCCAGAGGCCAGCAGGCGGCGCTGTTCGTCGTTGATGAGCAGGGTGCGGATGGCGCCGTCGGCGTTGAAGCGGTACTCGCTGTCGCCGGCGCGCGGCACTTTCTTGTCTTCGATGATCTGTCGGGCCTGGGCGCGCAGTTCGCCGGTGCGGGCCTGGGCTTTGCGCTCGGCGGCAAGGCTGCGGTCGCGTTCGGCCTTTTCCGCACGGGTGCGCTCGGCGTCCAGCGCGGCGTCACTGGGCGCGGCCGCGGCGGCGGCCCTGGCGTGACGGGCCACGTGCTGCTCGCGCGCGATTTCGGCCACCTTGGATTTCTTGACCAGGCCCGCTTTCAGCAGCTGTTCCTGCAGTGGATTCGCCTTGGCCATGTCGTCTTGTCCGGTGGGGGTGCCCGGCCATGATAGTGGGCCGGCAGGCGGCTTTGCCCATCGAGTGGGTGCGCGGGCAGCCACACACGATGCCGACGCGCCTTTTTGTGTAATGGCGCCATGCAACACGCCATTCGGCCAATGACTGATGCGTCCTTGCCCACGGTATGGACCGTGGGCCACTCGACGCGCAGCTGGGAGGACTTCCTGGCCGTGCTGGCGGCGCAGGACATCGGTGCCATCGCCGACGTGCGGCGCTTTCCGGGCTCACGCCGTTATCCCTGGTTCGCCAGCGAAGAGATGGCCAGGGCGCTGCCCGCCGCAGGGTTCGGCTATCAGTGGCTTCCGCAGCTGGGTGGCCGGCGCAAGGTGCAGCCGGGTTCGCCCAACGGCGCCTGGCGCAATGCGTCCTTCCAGGGCTATGCGGACCACCTGGCCAGCGCGGAATTCGCCGAAGGGCTGGCATTTGCGCTGGAAATGGCGTCGCGCACGCGCACGGCGCTGATGTGTGCCGAAGCGGTGTGGTGGCGCTGCCACCGGCGGCTGGTGGCCGACGTGCTGACGCACCGCGGCGGCGAGGTGCTGCACATCATCGATGCGACGCACGTCCAGCCGCATCCGATGCACCCCGACGCCCGGCCCAGCGGCGATCTGCTGATCTACCCGCCCGCGCAGGCCGGCCTGTTCGATCCCGCGTGACCACCGACCGCCCAACACCGGCTCTTGTAGGAGCAGCTATAGCTGCGATCCGGTCTGCCGATGCGGGTCGCAGCAGGTCGCAGCTATAGCTGCTCCTACAAACCCGGGTCCGCTCCGGCATAAAGGCGGCCCTGTCCGGCACAAAGCGGGTCCTGCGGCGCGGCTCTTTGGCAGAATAGGGGCGTGGACGACTCCTGGAAGACACTCGCGCGGGACTTCTATCGGCGGCATCCGGCGCTGGTGGCGCCGGAACTGCTGAACAAGATCCTGGTGCGCGCCGACGGGCGCGCGGGGCGCATCGTGGAGGTGGAGGCCTACGCCGGCAGCGAGGACGCGGCGGCGCATTCGTTCCGCGGGCAGACGGCGCGCAACGCGACGATGTTTGGCGAGCCGGGGCATCTGTATGTCTACTTCACCTACGGCATGCACTGGGGCTCGAACGCGGTCTGCGGCGAGCCCGGCGTGGGTTGGGGCGTGCTGCTGCGGGGCATGGAGCCGCTGCGCGGGCTGGATGCGATGCGTGCGCTGCGCCCGGCGGCACGCCGCGACCGCGACCTGGCCAGCGGACCGGGGAAGCTCTCGCAGGCCATGGGCCTGACCCGCGAGCAGGACGGCGCCGACCTGGTCACGGGCGCGCAGGGCGTGGCGATCGTGGACGATGGCACGCCGCCGCCGCAGGAACCGGCCACCGGGCCGCGTGTCGGGATCAGCAAGGCGATCGAACTGCCCTGGCGCTTCCATGTGCCGGGAAACCTGCACGTGTCCGCTCGACGAATCGCGTAGTTTTCCCGCTTTTTTTTGCGGGCTCCTCGTTACTCTGCGCTTTCGCTCCAGCGCGCGAGGTTCTGCTTGATTGCGTCGATCCCGGCCCAGGGGTCCTTGCGCCGCCGCTTCAGCATGGCGGGTACGTCGCGGAGGGTGAAGGCGTCGGGGCGCTTCAGCTTGCCCAGGGCGCTCCACATGATCGGCATGGCCACGGGCGCGCGGGGGCGGGCGCGCAGGGAGTAGGAGGCCACGGCGGTCGCGCCGCGGCCGTTGCGCAGGTAGTCGACGAAGATGCGTTTGTTGCGCTTGCTCTTGGTGGCGGTGGCGACGAAGCGTTCCGGTTCGCTCTGCGCCAGCGCCTGCGCGAAGCCCTGGGCGAAGCGCCTGGTGAGGTCCCAGTCGCAGCCGGGATTCAGCGGCACCACCACGTGCAGGCCCTTGCCGCCGGATACGCGCAGGAAGGATTCGAGTTCCATCTGCTGCAGCAGCTTGCGGATGTGGGTGGCGGCGGATTTGATTTCGGGAAACGACACGCCGGGGCCGGGGTCGAGGTCGAACACGACGCGGTCGGCGGTGTCGGGGGTGTCGGCGAAGGCGCCCCAGGGGTGGAACTCGATGGCGTTGAACTGCACGAGCTCAAGCAGGCCGGCGGCGTCTTCGATGACCAGGTAGTCGGCGTTGTTGCCGCTTTCTTCCTTCAGGCGCTGGGTGGAGACGAGTTCGAGGCCGGCGGTGAGGTGCTTCTGGAAGAAGCAGGTCTTGTCGGTGCCGGCGGGGCAGCGGATCACGGAGACGGGCCGGCCGGCGACTTCCGGGAGGATGTGGTCCATCACGGCGCTGTAGTAGTCCCAGACATCCTGTTTGGTGGCGCGGATGTCGGAGTAGATGAGCTTGGTGGGGCTGGAGAGGGTGGGGGGGCTGCGGGTTGGCGGGATCGCGGCTGTAGCCGCTCCCACAGGGGACTTTTTGGCCTTGGCTGTGGTGGCCTTGCCCTTGCCCTTGTCCTTGCCCTTGTCTTTGCCCGGGCTGCGATCACTGTCGGTCAGGTCTTCGATGTCCTTGTCCATGCGAACCGCCTTGAGCGAGGGTTGGCGCAGCAGCTGCTGGCGGCCGATGCCGCGGTAGAAGACGTCCACCACGAAACGGGGGGCGAACCAGGTGGCGCTGCGCAGGTCGGTGTCGGTGGTGCCGATGTGTGCGGTCGGCTCCTTGCTGCCGCGCTTGGGCAGCTTGGCGGTTACTTCGGCCATCAGGGCGTCGTTGAAGCCGCTGCCAACGCGGCCGACGTACAGCCAGCCGTGTTCGGCATCGGGCCTTGCCAGCAGCAGCGAGCCGAAGCCGGTGCGGCTGCCCTTGGGCTGGGTGTAGCCGACCACGGCGAACTCGTCGCTTTTCAGGCGCTTGGCCTTGCGCCACTCGTCGCTGCGCCCGGGATGGTGCGGGCGGTCGCCGCGCTTGGAGATGATGCCTTCGAAATCGTTGTCGCCGGCGAGCTCGAACGCGCGTTCGCCGTCGCCCACGGTGTGCGAGCTGTAGGCGAGGTGGCCGGCGGCGCCCTGCAGCAGTTCTTTCAGCAGTTCCTTGCGCTCGACCAGCGGCGCCGCGGAGACGTCCACGCCGTCCAGGTGCAGCAGGTCGAAGAGCGCATACGCGAGGCTGCCCTGGCGCTCGCCGGACAGGGTGGCCTGCAGCAGGTTGAAGTCGTCCTTGGTACCGCCGCCGGCGATGAGCTCGCCATCAAGCGCGGCGGACTCCAGGCGCAGTGATTCGATGGCGGCGCGGATCTCGGGCAGCTTCTGCGTCCACTCAAGCGCATTGCGCGACCACAGGCGCACCTCGCCACCGGCGATCGTGGCCAGGATCCGGTAGCCGTCCCATTTGATCTCGTGCAGCCACTGTTCGCCTTCGGGCGGTGATTCGTGCAGCTTCGCGAGCTGCGGTTCGAAGGGGCCCTCGGGCGCCTTGCCGCGCTTGGCCTTCGTCAGCGCGAGCGCCTTCTTCGCCCAGTCCCTGCGCCGTCCCTTGCGCGCCGCGGGCACGCTGGCGAGCTTCTTCTTCGCGGCCTTGCCGGCGCCGGCGCGCTTGACGTCGGCGGACGGCGCGGCGGTGACGTCGGCCAGCAGGTCATCGGCCTCAAGCTCGCCGGCCCAGGCGTCCTTGTCCTTGAACAGCAGCCACTGCGGCTGGCGCGCGGGCTTGCCGGAGCGCACCAGGTGCCAGCCGCCCTTGAGCTTGTCGCCGAAGAGTTCGAAGCGCAGGTGGCCCTTGGCGAGCTGCGCTTCCGGATCGCCCTCGGTGGACCAGACGCCGTGGTCGAAGCGCGCGACGTGGCCGCCGCCGTACTCGCCCTTGGGAATCTCCCCCTCGAATCCGGCGTAGTCGACCGGATGGTCTTCCACCTCGATCGCCATACGCTTCACCGCGGGGTCGTAGCTCGGGCCCTTCGGCACCGCCCAGCTTTTCAGCGCGTCGCCGACCTGCAGCCGGAAGTCGTAGTGCCGCCGGCTGGCGTGGTGCAGCTGCACCACGAAAATCGCCCGCTTGCCGCGCGGCAGCGGCTTGCCCGGTTCGGGTTCGCGGGTCTTGTCGAAGCTCCGCTTGCGGCGGTACTCGACCAGGCTCATGCCGTTCCACCCCGTGCAATGAAGTCCCCAAACCATGTCCCCGGACCCGTGAACATCCTGTAGGAGCAGCTACAGCTGCGACCGCGCGCTCCCAAAGAAGCCGCCGGCGGCGCTGTTCGGCTACGGCCACATGTACGGCGGCGTCCCCGGGGCCGCTGAGCGACCCTGGTGCGCTACTGCGCGAGCGGACGCCGGTACAGCGCGGCGCTGATGCACGAGAACAGGCTGACCACGAACCAGCCGAAGGGGAACAGCGACAGGGTCAGCAGCCAGGTGATGGCCCCGGCGATGCAGCCGGCGACGAACCAGACGATGGCCGACATCACGCGCCCCTGCACCAGCTGGCCCAGGCCCGGCACGATGAGGCTGCAGATGGCCGCGATGATGTTGCCGGTGGAACCCTGTCCATTTGCCATGTAACTGCTCCAACGTGTGTGTGATGCCGCGAATGGTGCGGCCTGGACGGGCAGGGTGGGGTGAACGCGCGCCGTGTTCCAGTGCCAATGGGCCGGGCGTATCGTGTCCGCGGGTGTGCGCGCGGGTATCATTTCGGCTTTCCGTCTCCGGGTATTTGGCATGAAGGTTCTCGTCACCGGCACTGCCGGCTTCATCGGCAGTCATGTCGCGCAGGTGCTGCTGGCGCGCGGCGACGAGGTCATCGGCTTCGACAACCTCAACGACTACTACGACGTCACCCTGAAGCAGGCGCGGCTGGCGCGCTTCAAGGACCACCCGGGCTACACCCACGTGCAGGCCGACCTGGCCGACCGCGCGGCGGTGGAAGACACCTTCGCCAGGCACCGGCCCGACCGGGTGGTGCACCTGGCGGCGCAGGCCGGCGTGCGCTATGCGGCAGAGAACCCGCACGTGTACGTGTCCAGCAACGTCACCGGCACCCTGCACATCCTCGAGGGCTGCCGGCACCACGGGGTGGAGCACCTGGTGTTCGCGTCCACGAGTTCGGTCTACGGCGCCAACCTGGACATGCCCTTCAACGAGCACCAGGGCACCGAGCATCCGCTGACGCTGTACGCGGCCACCAAGAAGGCCAACGAGTCGATGGCGCATTCGTATGCGCACCTGTACGGCGTGCCCTGCACCGGGCTGCGCTTCTTCACCGTGTACGGGCCCTGGGGTCGGCCGGACATGGCGCTGTTCCTGTTCACCAAGGCGATCCTGGCCGGCGAGCCGATCAAGGTCTTCAACCACGGCCACCACCGCCGCAGCTTCACCTATGTCGACGACATCGTTGAAGGCGTGGTGCGCGTGCTGGACCGCCCGGCCGCGGCCGATCCGGCATGGAACGGCAAGGCGCCGGATCCGGGCACCAGCGGCGTGGCGCCGTACCGGATCTACAACATCGGCAATGAGCAGCCGGTGGAGCTATTGCGCTACATCGAAGTGCTTGAAGACTGCCTGGGCAAGAAGGCGGTGATGGAGCTGCTGCCGCTGCAGGCCGGCGACGTGCCCGACACCGAGGCCGACGTGTCGGCGCTGGTGGAAGGCGTGGGCTACCGGCCCAGCGTCGGCGTGGAAGAGGGCGTGGCCAACTTCGTGCGCTGGTACCGCGACTACTACTGAGCGCTTTCGGCGCAGGCCCGCTGCAGGGCTTCGTCGCCGGTGGCCTGGCAGCGCAGCGCGTAGTCCGAGGCCGCGTCGCGCTTCCCGGCCTTGCGGTTCAGGCGCACGCTGTGCGGAAGCAGTTCATCGGTATCGCCGAGGCTGGCGCGGCTGACCTCCAGCGCCTCCAGGGCGCGCTGGCTGCTCGATTCGGCCATGCGGTCCAGGGCCATGAAATGGGTCCGGTACAGCGAATCGGGCCGGGTGAGCTCGGCGACCGCGCTGGCCTCCCAGTCGCGCCGGCGATTATCCGGCAGGAACAGCAGCGCCGAACGCGCATAGGGCGTGTTCGCGGCCGGGCCGCTGCGCACGCGCGCGGCGGTGGCGGTGGCGGCGCCGCTGTCGCCTTCCTCGACCTGGCGCATCAGCTGGTGCACCTCGTCGACGCCTGACAGCAGGCTGGCGATGCCGGCATTGCCTGCCCAGGGCAGGGGCCGGAGTTCGGGGCGTTCGTGGTCGGGATGGGCCTTGTCCAGGTGCGCCAGGACCTTGTCCAGGCGCAGGTCGGCGGTGTCGTGCTGGCGGCGCAGGCGCTTGATGCCTTCCCCGAGCTTGTTGAACGCGCCGCCCAGGCCGGCCGCGATCAGCTTGTTGCGGTCGCCGCTGGCGCTGCCGTCCATCCGGCTGTCGGTGGCATGCGCGGTCAGCACCACCTGCAGCGAGGTCTGGCGCTGCTCCTGCTCCTCGCGGGTTGCCTGCAGCCGCGCCTCCCAGGCCTCCATGCGGCCGAGCATGTCGGCCAGGCCCACGGGGCTGTAGCCCGCGGCCAGCAGCAGGTCGGCGGCCAGCGCATCGGCGCTGGTCTCGTCCTTGCGGCTGCGTGCGGGCGCCAGCGCGGTCTGCATGCCTTCGGCCACCAGGTGCCTTGCCAGCATGTCGCGCACCAGCGCCTGGCTGGGGTCGCCGCGCAGCGCGCCGTGGCGCATGCCCAGGTAGGTGTCGGCGGCGCCGCCGAACTTGAGCGCGGTGGTTTCGAGCAGGCTGGGCGCGTTGTGACCGAGCAGCAGGTGGGCGTATTCGTGCGCGATCAGGGCGGCGAGTTCGTCCTCCGACTCCATGCTGGCGAGCATGCCGGCGGCGATGATGATGCCGCCATCGGTGGTGGCGAAGGCGCGGAAGGCGGGGTCGGGCGTGGCGTACACGCGCGCCGGGGGCGGCGGCTCGTGCCAGGTCGACTGCAGGCGCTCGAGGACGCCGTTGAGCTGCGCGTCCAGCTGCTCGTTGCCGAGCACGCCGTAGGTCTGGCGCATGGCCTGCCAGGTGTCCGGGATCTCCTGCGGGTTCAGGACCTCGCTGCCGGTGATCCACAGCGCCCTGGCCTGGGCCATCTGGTCGCGGGTGATGGTCTTGCCGCCGATCTTCCACTGCGCCTGCGCCGCCACCGGCAGCAGCAGGCAGGCGGCCAGGGCCAGGGCGAACGCGCGCTGCCGGCGCATGTCAGCAGTCCTCGCCGGCGCCCGAGACGCCTGCCACCTTGCGCGTGGGGTGCGCCGACACCGAGCCCAGGCAGCGCGCCTTCACCCCCGGCGGCGGGTCCTGCACCACGTCCATGGCGTCGAGCCACAGCGGGCCCGAGGGGCCTTCCACCTGGACATAGCCGCGCGGCGACACCAGGGCGACGCGGGCCGGCAGCGGGAGCTGCGCGGGATCGAGCGCGTCGCCACGCCGGAAGCGGCCCTCTTCGACGTTGAAGCGGTTGGCCTGGGCGCGGCGGAGGCGGACGACGCTGGTGGGCTGGGCAGGCGGCGAGCCCAGCGCCGCGTCGCCTGCAGCGGACGGGTCGGCGGCGTGCACCTGCACGGGCGCCGCGAGCAGGAGCGCGAGCGCGATGGCCAACAGCGGCAGGGTGGGCGAAGGGATCGAAGTGCTGGTATCCATGGCGTCCTCTCAGGGCGGTGTGGTGGATGCGGGCGGGACTGCGGGCGGCGCTGGCGCGGGCGGCGAGGTCATCGTCTTAATGACCCTGCGCGCGGCCAGCACGAAGAGCGCGAAGCCGGCCAGCCAGTTGGGCGCCGGCAGGTGGAACACCGTGCCCAGCAGGTAGCTGGTCAGCACGGCGAGCAGCAGCGCGAGACCGGCCAGGGCCAGGCGCCGGGCCGTCGGCCGGCCGCCGATGCGCGAGCGCAGCACCATGGCCAGCAGCAGGCACAGCGCGAAGCCGGCCAGCATGCTCACCCAGCGGGCGGTGCGGCCGTCCCGGTGGCGGTACCCGGCGCCCTGGTGCATGAGGTTGTCCAGGGCCATGGCGTGCAGGTACGCGCCGGGCAGGCGGCCGTGGACCGGTGTTGCCACGCTGTCTTCCAGCCCGGGCAGGTTGACGCCGAGGATGACGATGCGGTCGGACAGGACGTCGGCGGGCAGGTGTTCGAGCTCGTGCTCGGTGACGGTGAGCGTGTACGGGCAGCGTTCGCGCGTGCTGGCCTCGGCTTCGCTGTCGCGGCCGGAAAAGAAGCTGTGGCGCAGCGCCTTGAGCGCGGCGCCGATGCGCCAGCCCACACCCGGCGCGGCCTCCGCCCGGGCACAGGCGGGCTGCCAGCCGTCCGGCGCGGCGTCGTGCCATGGACGCTGGAGGCCCCACTGCACGACCAGGTGCGGGACGGGCTCGGGCAGCGCGGCGGTACCGGCGGCGATGTTGCAGCCGGGCAGGGGCGGCAACGCGGCCTGCGGGCCATAGCCGGGGCAGGCCCGGGCCGCCGGCAGCAGGCCCGGGCAGGCGTGGCGGTACAGGCGCAGGGCGACGGAATCGAAGTCGCAGGCATCGGCGGCCGGCTGCGCGGTCCCCCAGGGCACGACGTTTCCCGGGGCCAGGCGCAGAGGGTAATCGCTGTCCGCGGCCTGCCAGGCCATCGGTGCCACGCTCACGCCGCGCGTGTTGGAGAACAGCGAGGGCGCTCCGGGCGTTTCGGTCGCGAAGATCACCGGCACGCCTGACGCGTCGCTGGCCCGCGAGATCTCCTTGTTCGCATAGTCCAGGCTGTTGTCGTAGTCGCGCTCGTGGCGGGCCAGCACGTCGACATAGAGCGCACGCGGCGCGTGCGAGAGGATGCGGTTCACGACCTCGGCGTAGTACTCGTAGCGCGGCGGCCACGCGAAGCCACGCTGCTCCAGGGTATCGCGCGTGACCAGCACCACGACGATGTCGCCCTGGGCGGTGGAGTCGTAGAACGGCGCCTCCACGCGCGCGTTCAGGCGTTCGGAATAGGCCTGCGAGTTGCGCTCAAGGCCGAAGGGGTCCAGCCAGCTGAGGATCCCGGCGCCCACGAACATCACCAGGAATGCGGCGAGCGCGATGGAGACGTTGCGGCGGAGCGCGGCGAGGGCGTGCGCGCGCTCGTGCGGCGGCTGCGGGTCGTGGGGCGGCAGTGGCAGTGGTGCCTGGCGCGGCGGCGGACCCGCGGTCAGCCGCTGGAGCCATGCGTCCAGGGTCCCCAGCCAGCCGGCGACCATCTCCGGAACGCCGCGAAGGCCGTCGGCAGCGGGCTCGCGCGGGAGGCAGCGCCGGGCAAGCGCATGCAGCCGGCGGCGCAGGCCGCTCAGCAGGCGACGCGGCCGCCGCGGCGCGCGCGCCTTCCCCTTGGGAGTGTCCTGCCCTTGGTCGCTTCCGTTCGACATCGGCCGTATCCCCGGCGGGCCCTCTTGGCCCAACGGGGTTTCAGCAGGAAGCATGCCAACGCAGCGCGTGCGCCCGCGGCCGGAGGCGGGGGCTGGCGCCTGTGGCGGCGCCGGCCGGTGCCGTTTTTTTACCCGCCAGGCGCGCTTGGCGGCACTGGGTGCCCATACGCGTCGGTAGCTTTGCTGCGGCGCAGCAAGGCTGTAGCATGAAGCACTTGGCGCGCTTTCTCACGCCGTGTGCATCGCCGGGATGGCAGCTTGGTCGGGTTGCCGGGCTTCGTACGTCGTCCCCGTCCGCAGGTGCCGACAGTGTTGGCCCGTTTGTTGCTTGATCTGGTCCAGCCATGCATGAGTGATCAAGGGCGATCAAATCAATGGAGTCAGGGATGAACTGGGTGTTGGAGATCGGACTGGGCTATGCACTGCTTGCCGCGGCGATCTCCTGGGGTGTCCTCAAGATCCTGCACCCGCTGGCGCCGCGACTGAACCTGCTGGACTTCCCCCTGGGTCGCAAGGACCACGCGCATCCGACGCCGATCATCGGCGGCCTGGCGATGGCGGTCGGCAGCCTGGTGGTGATGCTGCTGTTCCTGCCCGGATACGCCCCGGCGACCACGCTCTCGTTTTTCGCCGCCTCGGTGCTGATGGTGGGCGTGGGGCTGTACGACGACCGCTTCGACCTGCGCTGGTACTGGCGCATCCTGGCCCAGGTGGTGGCCGCGCTGATCATGATCTACGGCGCCGGCGTGCGCGTGGAGAACGTGGGCGGGATCTTCGGCATGGGCGAGCTGGGCTGGCTCTCGGCGCCCTTCACCGTGTTCGCCACGGTGGGCATCATCAACGCCATCAACATGGTCGACGGCGCCGACGGGCTGGCCGGCTCACTGGTCGCCGTCTGCCTGGTCATGCTGGCCGCCGCGGCGATGTACGCCGGCAACCCGTCGCTGGCGCAGGTCGCCCTGGTGATTGCAGGCGTGGTGTCCGCCTTCCTTGTCTACAACATGCGATTTCCCTGGCAGCCGCGTGCCAAGACGTTCATGGGCAACGCCGGCAGCGCCTGGCTGGGGTTGGTGGTGGCGTGGGTGGTGTTCCGCCTGACGCAGAACACCGGCCATCCCGTGAACCCGGTGCTGGCGCTGTGGCTGATCCCGATCCCGGTGATGGACTGCCTGGTGCTGACCGTGCGCCGCAGCCGCGAAGGCCGTTCGCCGTTCTCGGCCGGGCGCGACCATATCCACCATTTCATGCAGGACGCCGGCTTCGGCCCGACCCAG
This sequence comes from Luteimonas changyuni, assembly GCF_039548395.1. Classification (NCBI taxonomy): domain Bacteria; kingdom Pseudomonadati; phylum Pseudomonadota; class Gammaproteobacteria; order Lysobacterales; family Lysobacteraceae; genus Luteimonas; species Luteimonas changyuni. Next base: position 15,972 of record NZ_JBCLUZ010000034.1, on the reverse strand, counting down.
GCCGCCGTGGCGCTGGCCGCGTTCAGTGTGTTCACCGGCCTGGTGGCCGGCCAGATGATGCGCCTGGACGTGCCCAACGCCGTGATCCTGGCCGGCTTTGTCGTCCTGACGCTGGGCTGGTACGCGCTCAGCAGCAACCGCGCGCGCACCCTGCGCTTCTTCGCCGCCTTCCGCAGCCTGCCGGTATTCGGCCCCGTGCCGGCCCGGCCGGTCTCGAGCTCTGCCCCGGCGAGCGACGCCCGCGCAGACGGCACGCTGTCGGCGGCCGAAGAGCTTGCAGCCACCCGCGAGCGCAAGCGCTTACGCGACGCCGCCTGACCCCGGGGCCACACTGGCCCCGACACCTGCCCGGGTGGCGAAATCGGTAGACGCAGGGGACTTAAAATCCCCGGGCCTTGCGGCCATTGTGGGTTCGAGTCCCACCCCGGGCACCATCTTAGAAGGCCGCTTCCGCGGCCTTCGCGCGTTTGACGGTTTGCGTGTCGCGATCGCTGCGGCCGCCACTGCCCGGGTGGCGAAACCAGGTAAACGCAGGAGACTTAAAATCTTCCGGCCGCAAGGCCATGTGGGTTCGATTCCCACCCCGGGCACACCTTTCGAAGTCACGTCCCCACAGCGCTCTATGTGATGATTGGCCCGCGTCGCGCCGGCGCGCACCCGTTGTTGCCAATGACCTACCGCTACACCGCCTGGTTCGCCTGCATCGCCCTTGCCATTGCCGGGATCGTCCTGGCCTTCACCTGGTCATCGGGCTGGTGGTGGCTGGCGGTCGTGGCCGGCGCGCTGTCGCTGCTCGGCCTGGCCGACGTGATGCAGCGCACCAGCACGCTGCGCCAGCTGTATCCGGTGCTGGCGCACTTCCGCTACGGGCTGGAATCGGTCGGGCCGGAGATCCGGCAGTACTTCATCGAGCGCGACACCGAAGAGGTGCCGTTTTCGCGCGAGCAGCGGGCGCTGGTCTACCAGCGCGCCAAGCGCGAGCAGGACACGGTGCCCTTCGGCACGATCCACGATGTCTACGGGAAGGACTACGAGTGGATCAACCATTCGCTGGTGCCGACCCACCTGGCCGACCACGACTTCCGGATCCGCATGGGCGAGGAAAGCAGTGCGCCCTACGAGGCGAGCGTCTTCAACATTTCGGCGATGAGCTTCGGCTCGCTGTCGGCCAACGCCATCCGTGCGCTCAACCTGGGCGCGAAGCGCGGCGGCTTCCACCACGACACCGGCGAGGGTTCGATCTCCAGCTACCACCGCGAGCATGGCGGCGACCTGGTGTGGGAGATCGGTTCCGGCTACTTCGGCTGCCGTGACGACCAGGGTCGCTTTGATCCGGCGCGCTTCGCGGACAACGCCGCCGATCCGCAGGTGAAGATGATCGAGATCAAGCTGTCGCAGGGCGCGAAGCCCGGCCACGGCGGCATGCTGCCGGGCGCGAAGGTGACGCCGGAGATCGCGCTGGCGCGCGGGGTGCCGGTGGGCGTGGACTGCATTTCACCGGCGCAGCACTCGGCGTTCGGCTCGCCGATCGGGCTGCTGGAGTTCGTGGCCGGGCTGCGCCAGCTGGCCGGCGGCAAGCCGGTGGGATTCAAGCTGGCGATCGGGCATCCCTGGGAATGGTTCGGGGTGGCGAAGGCCATGCGCCAAACCGGAATCCTGCCGGACTTCATCGTGGTCGACGGCGCCGAGGGCGGGACCGGTGCGTCGCCGGTGGAGTTCATGAACCACATCGGCGTGCCCATGAACGAGGCGCTGATGCTGGTCCACAACACGCTGGTGGGCGTGGACCTGCGCGACCGCATCCGCGTGGGCGCGGCGGGCAAGATCACCAGCGCGTTCGACATCGCGCGCACGCTGGCGCTGGGCGCGGACTTCTGCAATGCGGGGCGTGCCTTCATGTTCGCGCTGGGCTGCATCCAGGCGCGCAGCTGCCACAACGACCTGTGCCCGACCGGCATCGCGACCCAGGACCCGCGGCGCTGGACGCACCTGGACGTGGAGGCCAAGGCCGACCGCGTGGCCAATTACCACTCCAATACCCTGCACGCGCTGCGCGAGTTGCTGTGCGCGGCGGGGCTGTCATCGCCGGCCGAACTGGGTCCGGAGCACATCGTGCGCCGCGTGTCGGAAATGCACGTCAGCTCGCTGGCCAGCATCTATCACTTCCTGCAGCCGGGCGAGCTGCTGTCCGGCGTGCCGGAGCGGCACGCGGTGTTCAAGAATTTCTGGGAGATGGCGCGCGCCGAGACCTTCGCGCCGCCGCCGCGGGTGTTGGAGATGCGGGCGTCGAAGTCGCATTAGGCAAGCGGGGATTGCGCGCAAGCGGGTAGCGCCCGCAAGCGGCTGGCGCCCGATCACTGCGTGTGGCGCGAACCGCTGTGGCCGGGACGGTTCAGGCGTCGGGGATTCCGCCGTCCATGCGGTTCACGATAGCGGTGGCGGTCAGATCGGCGCTGACGTTGCCGACGGTCGAGAACATGTCCGGGATGTTGTCCACCGCCAGCAGCAGGCCCAGCGGCTCGACCGGAAGCCCCATGGCCTGGGTCACCGGAAGATTGTTGGTCATGAAGCTGACCTGGCCGGGCAGGCCCACCGAGCCCATGCTGATCAGTGCCGAGAGCGCGATGGCGGTGACCACCTGCACGCCGCCGAGTTCGATGCCGTACATCCAGGCGATGAAGGTGACCACGCCGATGTACTGCACGGGACTGGTGATGCGGAACAGCGAGACCGCCATCGGCAGCACCAGCGCGGTGACGTGCAGCGGGTAGCCAAGGCGCGTGCGTGCGCAGTCGATCATCGCCGGCAGCGATGCCAGCGACGACTGGGTGCTGCCCGCGATCACCTGCGCCGGGAAGATGCCGACCATGAAGCGCCGCACGGGCTCCTTGGCGGCCACGCGCGCGACGCCGTAGAGCAACACCGTCACGCTGATGTACAGCACGCAGAGCAGCAGCACGTACCAGCCGAGCGCGCCCAGCACCGCCAGGCCCACGCGCGCGCAGACCGCCAGCACCAGGGCGAACACGCCGATCGGCGCCGCCCACAGCACCCAGCGCACGACCTGGATCATGGTGTCGGCGATCGACTGCACCAGTTCCAGCAGGCGTGCGCGACGCTCGGGATCGATGCGCGAGGCGGCGAAGCCGAAGAACAGCGAGAACACCACCAGCGGCAGCATGGCGTTGGCCGCGGCCGCCGCCAGCGCGTTGCTGGGGATCACGGTGGTGATCCATTCGCCGAAGGCGGGCGCGCGGCCGATCGCGGTGTCGTCGGCGCCGATGGCGAGGCGGAAGCCGTCCACCAGCGCCTGGTCGCGCGGCACCAGCGACAGCAGGCCCGGTGCCATGAAGGCGGTATAGGTGCCGGATGCGATCAGCAGCACCGCGAACACGGCCATTGCCCGGCGCGCGGTGCGGCCGGAGGCGGCGGCGTCGGCGGCGGCGTTGACGCCCAGCACCACCAGCGCCGCGACCAGCGGCACCACGGTCATCTGCAGCGCGTTGAGCCAAAGGCGGCCGATGGGCTGCACGAGGTCCGCGACGTCGGCGCCGAGGGCCGGGTCGCTGTATGCAAGCGACAGGCCGACGACAGCGCCGAGGGCGAGGGCGAGCAGGACGCGCGCCGCGTTGGAAACCCTGTTCTTCATCCCCGCATCATCACTCGATCGGCGCCGCGTTTTCCACCAGCATGCGCAGGTGGGCCTCGTCTTCGCACAGCAGCAGGAACACCAGGTCGAGCAGGTGCTGCAGCGCGGCCTGGTACAGCAGCAGCTCCACCTGCGGCCTGGGATCGTGGGCACTGACCAGGAGCGCGATGTCGGCATGCGCGCGCAGCGCATTGGCGGTGTGGCGGGTGATCGTGACCACCTTGCCGCCGCGGCGGCGGAACAGGCGCGCGGTGTGGCACAGCGCCGCTTCCTGGCCGTGCTCGCACAGCACCAGCAGGACATCGCCGGTGGCGGCCGACGAGGTGCCCATCGCCATCAGCGCCGGATCGAACAGGTGGATGGCGGTGCGTCCGATCAGCGCCAGCTTGATGGCGATCGCGCGCGCGTAGAGGCCGTCGTTTCCGACGCCGATCGAATAGACCTTGCCGGCGCCGCGGATGGCCTCGGCGACGGCGGCGACGTCGGTGTGCGCATTGAGCGCACGGGTGACGTTGACCGCTTCGGCCTTGGCGCGCCACAGCGACTCCGCCAGCAGCGCACCGGGCTCGTCGTCGCGCTGGTCGGCCTCGGCGATGGCGTTGTCGCCGTTGGGCCCGCCGTGCCGCGCCAGTGATTCGCCGATCGAGAACTTGAGGTCGGGATAGCCCTTGAAGCCGAGCTTCTGGCTGAACTTCACCACGCTGGACTGGCTGATGCCCAGCGCGTTGGCCAGCTGCTGCGAGGAGTAGTCGCGCAGCAGGTGGGCGTTGTCGATCATGTAGTCGGCGATGCGGCGTTCGATCGCGGACATGCGATCGCGCTCGCCGCGGATCCTGGCCAGTGGCGCCATGGCGCGCTCAGGCCGCCGGAAGCGGCTCGAGGCCGCGCACCGAACGGATGCCCAGGCCCGGCGCGTCGCTGATGGCGATCTCGGACTCGTTGAACTCGACGCCGCCCTCGACCGGATCGAAGGTGCACAGCGAAGGCCCGTCGAGGTCGACCTTGGTGATCGCGCCGGCCTTGGCCACCGCCAGGTGCACCGCGGCGGCAACGCTGATCGCGGACTCGATCATGCAGCCGATCATGCAGTCCACGCCGTGCCCCTCGGCGATGTCGGCGATGCGGATGGCATTGGAGATGCCGCCGGTCTTCATCAGCTTGATGTTGATGATGTCGGCCGCGCGACGCTGGATCAGGTCGATCACCTCGGACGGGCCGAACACGCTTTCGTCGGCCATCACCGGCGTGTGCACGCGCTCGGTGACGTACTTCAGGCCCTCGATGTCGCGCGCGGGCACCGGCTGCTCCAGAAGCTCCAGATGGATGCCGGCGTCTTCGAGCGCGTGGATCGCGAACACGGCCTGCTTCGGCGTCCAGCCCTGGTTGGCGTCCAGGCGCAGCAGGGCGCGGCCGTCGACCGCGGCGTGGATGGCCTTGACCCGTTCGATGTCCAGGCCGATGTCCTTGCCGACCTTGATCTTCAGCGACTCGAAGCCGCGGTCCACCGCCGCCAGCGAGTCGGCGACCATCTTGTCGATGTAGTCGACGCTGATGGTGAGGTCGGTGGTGACCACCGGGTCGCCGCCGCCGCCGAGCATGCGGTAGAGCGGGGCGCCGTACAGCTGCGCCCAGAGGTCGTACAGCGCGATTTCGACCGCGGCCTTGGCGCTGGTGTTGCGCTCCATCGCGCCCTGCACCAGCTGCACGTTGCGGTTGAGGTCGGCGACGTCGCGGCCGATCAGGCGCGGGCCGATGACCATGTTGATCGCCGCGATGATGGAGCCGTGGGTATCGCCGGTGATCACCGCGGTGGGCGCGGCCTCGCCATAGCCGATGCGGCCGTCGTCGGTGTGGATCATGACCACGATGTCTTCGACCGTGTCGACGGTGCGCAGCGCGGTCTTGAACGGAGTCTTGAGCGGAACCCGCAGCATCGCGAGCCGGATGTCGGTGATCTTCATGTGTGCGTGGTTCCCGTCAGGGCCTGATGCGCTGGATGCTGGTGATGCGGTCGACCGTGGGCGTGGTTGCGTTGGACATCATCGGCAGGACCGGGGTCACCACCACGCCGTTGAGATGCAGGCGGGTGAGCCCGGTGCCGCCCTCGGGCAGCCAGCTCATGCCGCTGGTGTCGTGGATGACGAAGGGCGCGCCGTCGACGTGCCCGATCACCATCATCACGTGGCCGGGGATGTAGACCAGGTCACCGGGGCGCGCGTCACGCAGTGCGTCGACGCGGGCCTCGTGGCTGTCTTCGGCGGTGAACGGCAGGCGGTTGAGCGCGGGGCTCACCGCCTGCGCGCTGGTGTTGCGCGGGATCAGCACGCCGAAGCTGCGGTAGATCTCCGACGCGAAGCCGCTGCAGTCGCGGGCGTTGTACGAATGCCCCCAGCCGTAGCGCTCGCCGAGGAACTTGAAGGACTGGCGGATGAGGTTGGCTTCGGTCAGCGGCAGGTAGTCGCTGGCGACGTCGGCCGAGCGCGGCAACAGGGCGGGTTCGAACGACAGCGCGCCGTCTTCGCCGCGCACCGGCAGTTCGACCACGTGCGCCGCGGCCGGCAGCTGACCGTTGACCTCGTCGGAGCCGGGCCAGTCGGCCAGCACCGGCACGCGCACGCCCATCTCGAGCTGGACGTCGGAGACGCCCGGGTTTTCCGGCGTGTACGCGGTGCGCGCGGTGGCGCCGGTCACCACCAGGAACGGCGCGCGCCTGCCCCAGGCGTGGATCGCGGCCTTGTCGCCTTCGGCCACGTACTGCTTTTCGATCCAGGCCGCATAGCGCTGGCTGACGACGAAGAGCCAGTCGCCGTCGCGGCTCTGGTGGACGATCGCCACAGGGTCTCCGGGGAACAGCGCGCTTTCCTGGAAGCGGTCGATGTCGCTGTCGTCCGCGCTGCTGAAGACCCGCGTGCGCGTGGGAAAGGCGCGCAGGTCGGCGCGGCGCACCACCATGCCGTGGCGCGTGGCCTGGCTGGCCGGCACCGCGTCCAGCGCCAGGTTGGCCTGGATGCGTTCAAGGTCGCCGGACACGACGGGCTGGCCGTGCACGTCGTAGAGCCTGCGCTCGGGGAGGACCGACAGGTCTTCGATCCAGCCGCGTACGCGGGCGCCGTCCAGCGAGTCGGGCAGCGCCTCGATGTCATGGATCGACCCGTCTTCGGCCTGCATGCGTGCGTTCTGCGCCGCGATCTGCGCCGGCGTCAGGATCACCCGGTCCGGCTGCGCGAGCGCTGCGATCCAGTGCCCGGGCGACAGATGCGCTTCGGCCAGCCCGGGTACCGCGAGTGGCTGCGAAGACGTGGGCGTGGTGGTGGTCTGTGGCGGCTCGCGCGCGGCCAGCGTGGCTGGCATGGCGAGCAGCAGGCCAAGGAACAAAGCCGTGATGCGCATGATCATCCCCTTCCCGGCGTACCGGTTCGAAGATCCATCATGGAATACATCATTCAAAGAAATCAATCGGAAAGAATAAATTATTGACGACCTGTGAACGCCATGTTACACAGCCAAGGCAATACCCCGATGGACGAGGAGAGGCGTTCAGTGCAGGCGGCATGCAGGTTCAAATCCGAGACGCGACGCGCACCCCTGGCCAGCATTCTGGCCAGCGGCACCGCCGTGCTGGCCGTGGCCTTTGTAGGAGCAGCTATAGCTGCGACAACCGTCCCGACCGGGGAAGTTCCCGCGTTGGAAGGGGTCGCAGCTATAGCTGCTCCTACAAGGGCAGTCCCTGCAAAGGTGATGGATTTGGCTGATGCCGGGCCCGACCTCGGGGTCCTGCTCGCAGCGCCTCCGCCGATCGTGGCGCTGGTGGACGCAGGTGATTTCAAGGGTGCGGAGGCTGCGATCGCCGCCGCGCTTGCGGATGCATCGATCGACCGGACGCAGCGCGCGGCGCTCGAGTTCCAGCGCGAACGCATGCGCCGCATCCTGATGGACTTCAGCCTGGACGAAGCCGCGGCGAAGGCGCGCCTGCGCCGCGACATCCCCGACATGACCGACGGGGACTTCGCGCGCTGGGATGCAGCGGGCCTGGTCGAGGCGCGCGTGATCGACGGTGAACGCCGCTGGTTCAGCCGCGGGCCGTCCAATCTCTACCGCCTCAGCGAGGAAGCGCGCCAGCGCCGCGCCACGCCGCTGACGTTCTACGACAGCCCGCTGGAAACCGCGCACCCGCACCATGCCGAAGTGCGCGATGCCGCACTGGCCAGCGGTCACAGCTCGGTCGCACCGCGTCGGGTGCGCATCACGCAGTCCTTGACGGTCAAGCCCGATGCCGTGCCCGCCGGCGAAACCGTGCGCGCCTGGCTGCCGTACCCGCGTGCGATACCGGGACAGCAGGAGGCCATCGAGCTGGTCTCGACCACGCCGGCCAGCCACAGGCTTGCGCCGGAGCCGACGCTGCAGCGCACCGTCTACATGGAAGCGCCGGCGGTGGCCGGCGAGCCGACCGGGTTCTCGGTCAGCTACGAGCTCACCGTCCACGCCCAGTACGTCGATATCGATCCGGACAAGGTGGTGCCCGCCGGGATCACGCCGGAGCTCGCGCCCTTCGTCGCCGAACGCGCGCCGCACGTGCTCTTCACGGACGCCATGCGGCTGAAGTCCGCGCAGGTGGTGGGCGACGAGACCAATCCTTATCGCATCGCGCAGAAGCTGTTCGCGTCGGTCGATTCGATTCCCTGGGCCGGCGCCCGCGAATATTCCACGATCACCAATATCGGCCAGCACGCGCTGGAGCAGGGCCACGCCGACTGCGGCCAGCAGACCCTGCTGCTGATCACCCTGCTGCGCATGAACGGCATTCCCGCGCGCTGGCAGTCGGGCTGGATCTTCTCCGACGACAGCTACAACAACATGCACGACTGGGGCTGGATGTACCTGGCCCCGTACGGCTGGGTGCCGATGGACGTCACCTTCGGCCGCCTGCCGGGCGCCGATGCCGGACTCGCCGACTTCTATCTTGGCGGCCTGGACGCGTACCGCATCGCGTTCAATGACGACTACTCGCGCGAGTTCGTGCCCGCCAAGCAGCATGCACGTTCGGAAACGGTCGACCTGCAGCGCGGGGAAGCCGAGTGGGACGGGGGGAACCTGTACTTCGATCAATGGAGTTATGACTTCGAGTGGCAGCTGCTGCCACCGGTCATGGACGAGAACACCTGAGCCAAACCATACGTAGCCAATATCTGTTCCGGGGAGAACCACAATGAAGCGCAGCCATACCAAATTCCGCAGAGCCGCACTCTGCATCGCCCTGGGCGCGTGCCTGACCACGCTGGCGCCGGTGGCGCTGGCGCAGAGTGCAACCGGTGCCGTGGCCGGATACGCCACCGCCGGCGACCAGGTGGTGGTGACACGCGAGTCCACCGGGCTGACCCGCACGGTCACCGTGAGCGGGGACGGGAGCTACCGCGTCGGCCAGCTTCCTGTCGGTGACTACACGGTGCAGGTCACGCGGGGCGGGCAGCCGCTGGGCGAACTGGTCACCATCAACGTGTCGCTGGGGGGCACCACCACGGTCAACCTGGGCAGCTCCGGCGGGATCGCCGATCTGGCGGCGGTGACCGTGGTCGGTGCGCGCGTGGTGAATCGCGTGGACGTCCGTTCGACCGAGTCGGCAACCAACATCAGGCGCGAGGAACTGTCGCGGCTGCCCGTGGACCAGAGCCTGAGCTCCGTCGCGCTGCTGGCCCCGGGCGTGGTGTCGTCGGGTGCCAGCTTTGGCGGCCTCAGCTTCGGTGGCTCGTCGGTGGCCGAGAACGTCGCCTACATCAACGGCCTGAACGTGACCGACCCGTATCGCCGGCAGGGCTTCTCGTCGGTGCCGTTCGGCTTTTACGAGGAGTTCCAGGTCAAGACCGGTGGTTACTCCGCGGAGTTCGGACGCAGCACCGGCGGCGTCATCAATGCCGTGACGCGCTCCGGCGGCAACGAGTTCCACGCCGGTGCGGAGATCACGCTGGAGCCGTCGGCCTGGACGTCCTCGCGCGACGACCAGTTCCACCGCGACGGCACCATCGACGAGCGTGATCGCAGGAGCCGTGACGACAGCTCGTTCTACAAGACAAACGTCTGGGCATCCGGCGCGATCGTGCAGGACAGGCTGTTCTTCTTCGCCATGTACGAAATGCGCGACAGCAATCCGCGCGACATCGATACCACCGAGGCCTGGTACACCGACAGCAACAACGATTTCTGGGGTGCCAAGCTCGACTGGCGGATCACCGACAACCACCTGCTGGAACTGCTCGCCTTCTCCGACAAGGCCGAGTCGGACACCACCAAGTACGACTACGATTGGGATGGCGGAACGCGCGGCGACAGCACCGGCCGCAGCTATGACGGTTCCGGCGGCGACAACTGGTCGCTCACCTACACCGGCCACTTCAGCGACAGCTTCACCGCCAAGGCGATGTTTGGCGTCAACGAGCGCAGTGCCACCGCCGGCAGCCCGTGGGACGCCGACTGCAGCATCGTCGGCCGCTCATCGAGCTACACCGAGATTTTCGGCGAGAAGACCCAGCAGGAAGGCTGCCATCCGAGCAACAGCAGCGTCAGCAGCCGGTACGACAAGCGTGAGGCGGCGCGCGTCGATTTCGAATGGACGCTTGGCGACCACCTGCTGCGCTTCGGCGTCGACCAGGAGGTGATGGATTCCAACAGCTCCAGGGTGTATCCGGGCGACGGCGTGAGCTACACCGCGATCGGCATCGCGGCCGACGAGGACGATCGCGACCTTCCCAACGGTGCCTCGATTCCCGACGGCGTGACCGCCTACATCGATGCCCGCCACTACATCACCGGTGCGCCGGTCTCGACCGAGGCGCAGGCGATCTACATCGAAGACAGCTGGAGCGTGACTCCGAACGTACTGCTGAACATCGGCGTCCGCGCCGACAAGTTCCACAACAAGCTCGCCTCGGGCGCGAGCTTCGCCAAGGCCGACTTCGGCGACATGATTGCCCCGCGCCTCGGCTTCAGCTGGGACGTGAAGGGCGACGGCACGACCAAGGTCTTCGGCAACGCGGGCCGCTATTACACTCCGCTGACCAACAAGCTGACCGACTATTTCGGCGGCGGCAGCACGGATGAGCACACCTACTACGTGCTCGACGGCTGGGTCGAGAGCGTCGATCCCGTCACCGGTCGCACCTACCTCATGCCGAACATCGGCACGCAGATCGGTCCGGTCAATACCGATGGCAACGTGCCCGCTCCCGATGACGTCCGTACCGCCGTCGATCGCGACCTGAAGCAGGTGTTCCAGGACGAGTTCATCCTGGGATTCCAGCAGGCGATCAACCAGGAATGGTCGTACGGGGTCAACGCGACCTATCGGGAAATGACCCGCGCGGTGGAAGACGCGCGCATCAACCATGTCGAAGGCTGCGACTGGTATTCCGGCGACTGGCCCATCATCAATCCGGGTGAAAGCACGACCCTGTGGTGCCCCGACACCAATGACTGGGTGGAGTTCGACTCGTCAAAGGACGGCTACCAGGCCCTCGGCAGCGGCGCTGTCATGGGCTACAAGAAGCCCAAGCGCGTCTACAAGGCGGTGGAGTTCCAGCTCGATCGCGCATGGGACGACAAGTGGGCGTTCAACGCCAGCTACCTCTGGTCCAAGTCCGACGGCAACATGGAAGGACCGGTGAACTCGGATACCGGCTACAACGACACCAACCTGGTGCAGTACTACGACCACCCGGCGGTCAATGAGCGCTACGGCCCGACATTCAACGACTCCCGCCACCAGATCAAGCTGCGCGGCAGCTACAAGTTGAATGAAATGTGGAGCTTCGGCGCCACGGCGTCGGCACGCTCCGGCGGACCGATCACCGCGTTCGGCGTGCGCTGGCCCAATGACGACCGCAGCGCGGGTGGACCCGGCGAGTTCAGCGGCGGTGGCTCCGGCTGGCTGTGCACGGCGAACTGCTCCGACTGGGAGACCCGCGAGCTGGTCTACTCCGGGCGTGGCGCGTTCGGCCGCATGTCCTGGGTCACCAACATCGGCGCCAACGTGACATGGACGCTGCCGGTTGAAGGCGTCGACCTGAAGGCGCGCTTCTCGGTGTACAACCTGTTGAACAAGCAGACCGCGGTCAACGTCCATTCCCGCTACGAAAGCACCCCGGGCAACGTGATGCCGTACTTCGGCGAAGCCACCGGCTGGCAGGCGCCGCGCTACATGCAGCTGGTCGTGACCTACAACTACTGAGTCCATGCAACGCAGTCCGCTTTGCTCCGTATCGGCGGCCCCTCACCGGGCCGCCGGTTTCTTGCCGACCGCGGCGTCGCGTGCCGGCCGGTCGCTGCTGGTCGCGGGCTGCCTGGCGGTCGCGGCCCTCGGCCACGCCACGGACGTGCGCGCCGCGCCGCAGCAGGATCAGGTCGATGCCGCGGTGCGGGCGGCCATCGAGCGCTACCGGTTGCCGGGGATCGCGGTCGGTGTGGTCAAAGGCGGTGACGTGGTGTTCGCGCGCGGCTACGGCGAGGTCGAGGCCGGCAGCGGGGACGCGGTCGAGCGCGACACGATCTTCAAGGTCGCCTCCAACTCCAAGGCCATGACCGCGGCCCTGCTCGCGCGCCTGGTCGATGCCGGCAAGCTGGCCTGGGACGATCCGGTGGTGAAGCACCTGCCCGGCTTCCGCATGCACGAGGACTGGGTCACGCGCGAGATCCAGGTGCGTGACCTGCTGGTCCACAACAGCGGCCTAGGGCCCGGTGCAGGCGACCTGATGCTCTGGCCCGAACCCAATTCCTTTACCCGCGACGAGGTCATCGCCGGGCTGGCGCACCTCAAGCCGCGCTGGAGCTTCCGCTCGCGCTACGCCTACGACAACACGCTGTACATCGTGGCCGGGGAAGTGGCCGCGGCGGCCGGCGGCGCGCCCTACGAAGTGCTGATGCGGCGCGAGGTGTTCGGGCCGCTGGGCATGGACGGCTGCAGGATCGGCGAATGGCGCGTGGACGAGGCCGGCAGTGTCGCCGCCCCGCACGCGTGGCGCGATGGCGCGTGGGTGGCGCGGCCCGATGGCGAGGTGGTGGCAGACATGCCGATGGCGGCCGCCGGCGGCGTGCGCTGCGGGCTGGACGACATGCTGCGCTGGACGCGCGCCTGGCTGGACCCCGACACGCCCGACGGAGCAGGCGGCGGCGCCGGTAGTCGCAGCGGGCAAGGGCAAGGCCGGTGGCTCTCGGCCGAGCAGCGCGCGGCCGCCTGGACGGCGCACATGCCCATGCCGCTGGCGCAGCGGATGCGCGACTGGAACCGCAGCCACTATTCGGCCTACGGCCACGGCTGGCGCCTGAGCGATGTGGACGGCACGCAGAAGGTCGCGCATACCGGCACGCTGTCGGGGATGTACTCCGCGGTCACCCTGCTGCCGGAGCTCGGCGTCGGCTTCGTGATCCTGATCAACAGCGACGCCGGCGAGGCGCGGACGGTGCTCGAGCAGGCGCTGTCGAAGCTCGTCACCTGCGCGGCGCCAGCCTGCGGGCCGGGGCTTCCCACGGCCTCCGGTGCGGGCCTGGTGGATCACTACGCGGAACTGCTTGCCGCTGACCGCACCGCGGCGGCGCCTGTTCCCGCGGACGGTGCGCCGCCGCTTCCTCCCGTCCGCCAGCCGGTTCCGGCGGGCGAAGCCGCCCACTGGCGGGGTCGTTACCGCGACCCGTGGTTCGGCGAGGCGACGGTGTGCGGAGCAGGCGAGGGCGTGCGCTTCGAGTCGCTGAAGTCGCCGCGGCTGGCGGGCCCGGTGCTGCAGGCGGGCAAGCGCCTGCTGGTCGACTTCGACACGCTCGGCCCCGATGCCGACGCCTGGCTGGAATTCCGGGCGGGCGAGGGCGGTGGACCGCCGCGTCTAGCCATGGCCAAGGTCGATCCGGACGCGGACTTCAGCTACGACTATGAGGATCTCGCCTTCGAGCGCATCGGCGACTGCCCCTGATCCGGTGGGACTCCGTCGCCGCTTGCCCCAGGCCTCTGTCCGGTCTGTGACATGGGGCACGGGCCCCTTCGCGCCGCGCCGGTAGCATGCTGCAGGGCAGCAACGGGCATTCCGCTGCGTCCACGGAGGGGGCATGAGGAACGACCCGGGCACTGGCCGGCACATTCTGGTGGTTGAAGACGAGGCCATGAACCGCAGCGTGCTGTCGCGGCAGCTGGCCATGGTCGGCGTGGCCGCCGAGATGGCGGTCAACGGCGACGAGGGCCTGCTGCGCTGGCGCGAAGGGGACTTCGCGCTGGTGCTCAGCGACCTGCACATGCCGATCAAGGACGGCTTCGCCATGGTGCGCGAGATCCGCGCCGAGGAAGGTGGAGGCCCACGCACGCCGGTGCTCGCCTTCAGCGCCGACGCACGCCTGGGGCAGGCCGAGCGTGCGCGCGAAGCCGGATTCGATGCGTTCCTGGCCAAGCCGCTGCAGCTGGAAGGGCTGCGCGCGGTGCTGGGCCGCTGGATGGCCCACGCGCCGCCCCGGGGGACGCGCGGCGTGCCGCCGGCCGGCGCGGCGCCGGGACCGGCGGCGGCTTTCGATGTGCACGCGCTGCGCGAGATCGTGGGCGACGAGCCCTTGGTGATGGTGGAGATCGTCGCCTATTTCGACACCGTCGCCACGGGCATCCGCGCCGAGCTGCTGCACGCAGCCGCCAATGGCGACGCCGGCGAGGCGGTGATGCTCGCCCATCGGCTCAAGTCCTCTTCGCGCTCGGTCGGCGCACTGCCGCTTGGCAGGCTGTGCGCGATGCTGGAGGAGCAGGGCGGCGCGGCGGGCAGCAGCGAGGCGCTGGCAGCGATGGTGTCGGAGGTGGTTGGAGCACTGGACGCGGCGCTTGCCGCGATGCGCGTCTGGCGCGGCGCGCAGCCCGCCGCCGGCGAATGGCAGATCACGAGGAACTGGCTTTGAAAATCCTGGTAGTCGACGACGACGACTTCACCACCCGCCTGCTGCAGATCCAGCTGCGGGCGATGGGCCTGCGCGACAGCGGGTATTCCGGCATCGAACTCAGTTCGCGCGGGGAGGACGCGCTGGCGCTGCTGTCGGCCGACCCGGCGGGCTTCGGACTGGTGTTCTGCGACCTGCGCATGCCGGGCATGGATGGCGTCGAGTTCGTCCGCCACCTGGCGGCGATGGACTACAAGGGGGCGCTGGTGCTGATCAGTGGCGCCGAAGCGCGCGTGCTGCAGGCGGTCGAGCAGCTGGCTCGCGACCAGGGGCTCGACGTGCTGGGGCGCCTGGCCAAGCCGGTCACGCCGGTCGAGCTGCGCCGGCTGCTCAAGGCGGGCGGAGCCATCGTCGGGCCAGCGGCCGGGGCCGATGCCCCATCGCCGGCCGTGGCCCCGGCAAGCGCCGCCGACACCGCTGCGCTGGAGGCGGCGATCACTGCCGGCGAACTGTTCAACCTCTACCAGCCCAAGCTGGACCTGCACACGGGCGAGATCGTCGGCCTTGAAGCGCTGGTGCGGTGGCAGCACCGCACGCGCGGCATCCTCATGCCCTTGGAGCTGGTGCCGCTGGCCGAGGACGGGGGCTTCGTGGGTCCGCTGACGCGGGTGGTGCTGGCGAACGCGCTGCACGATGCGCGCTGCTGGAGCGGCTCCGGCCGCGCCCTGGACGTGTCGGTGAACGTATCGATGGCGGCCCTGGCGAGCCTGGAATTTCCCGACCGCGTGGCGCGGCTGGCGGATGCCGCCGGCTTCCCGCTGGAGCGCCTGGTGCTCGAGTTCTCGGAGGGCCGCCTGCCGATGGAGCCGCGCGCCCAGCTCGACATCATGACCCGCCTGCGGCTGAAGGGCGTGCGCCTGGCGATCGACGAGTTCGGCACCGGGTTCTCCAACCTCGCCCAGCTGGGCGGCATACCGTTCTCGGAGCTCAAGATCGACCGCGGCTTCGTGCGCGGTGCCGCCGGGGACGCGCCGCGCCGGGCCATCGTGCAGGCCGCGCTGGCACTGGCCCGCGAGCTCGACGTGCAGGCCGTCGCCGAGGGCCTGGACGCCAGGGACGACCTCGACTGCCTGCGCACGCTGGGCTGCCACCTGGGCCAGGGCGCGCTGTTCGGCGAGCCCATGCCAGCGTCCGAGGTGGCCGCATGGATCAGGACCTGGCCCAGCCGGCGGGACGGCCTGCTGGCCGCCTAGGCTGGAAGTAAAGGGCTCTTTTCCCGACTGCGTGGAGTTTGCGGCTTGCGGGTGATTGCTCCGGGAGGGTGTGCGCTGCCCGCCGTGGAGGCAGGGGGGATGCCCAGCCGGAATATCCGCATCCTGCTCCCAGTTCCTGCCGCCGGCCATCCATGGCCGGCTCTGGGCATCCCCCCTGCCTCC
>NZ_JBCLUZ010000033.1:0-44246 GCF_039548395.1 Luteimonas changyuni | reverse complement strand
CCACACCACGCCACCGCCACGATCGCGATCGCGAGCGCGCCCGCTCTTGATCTTCGACCCGAAGCAGGAAAACGCCACGGCCCGTCCCGCGCACAGGGGGTGTGCGGAGAGCCGGCCATGGATGGCCGGCGCCCGGCCGCTGGGAGCAGGACGCGGAGACGGCCGGCGCAGCACACCCCCTGTGCGCGGGACGGGCAGCGCGGACTACAACGGAGAAACGCACGGAACGGGCAGCGCGGACCACAACGGAGCTCCCGCGCAACAACGTGCTCCAACTGTCACGTCAGCACCCGGAGCCGCGAGAAGAACCAGCCACCACGCCGGGTCGGCCGTACGTCTTTCCCGCAATCGGGAAAAAAACCCAAAAAAGGGCCGCATCGCTGCGGCCCTGCGTACCTGCGTGCTGGATCCGGGGATCAGCCCTGCAGCGGCACCACGCGGATCTCGACGCGGCGGTTCTGCGCGCGACCCTGCTCGGTCGAGTTGTCGGCGATCGGCATGGTCTTGCCGAAGCCCACGATCTCGAAGCGCTCGCGCTGCAGGCCCTGCCCGATCAGATAGTTGCCCACCGAGTTCGCACGCTGCTCGGAGATGCGCTGGTTGACCGCGTCACCGCCGACGTTGTCGGTATGCCCGGCGACCTCGACGATGGTCTGGTTGTAGTCGGCAAGCGTCGCGGCGACGTTGTTGAGCGCCGGATAGAACTGCGGCTTGAGCTCGGTCTTGTTGAAGTCGAAGGTCACGCCGTCGGGAAGGTTGAGCTTGATCACGTCGCCCTCGCGGTCGACGACGATGCCGGTGCCCGCGGTCTGGCGACGCAGCTCGGCTTCCTGGCGGTCCTGGTAGACGCCGACGGCGCCGCCGGCCAGTCCACCGACGCCGGCCCCGACCAGGGCGCGCTGGCGGCGTTCGGTTGCGTCGGAACCGCTGAGCAGGCCGGCAACCGCACCGATGCCGGCGCCGACGAGGGCACCCGTGCGGGTCCGGTTCGGATCGTTCGGATCGCTGGTCTGGCCCGTGTAGGTCGCGCAGCTGGTGAGCATGACTGCGCTGGTGGCAAGGCTGACAAGCAGGATTCGGGGCGAAGTGCGCATGGGAGGCTCCTGTAAGGGGCGCTCGGCGCCCGGATAAGTGAACGCGGCCAAGCTAACCGCGTTCGCGTCCCTGCAGAGTGATGGCCGGAAGCCTATTCAGTTTGTGTATAGCCGGCGCCGCGATACACGCGCGGAATGCGGTCGTTGAGTCCCACCAGGATTTCGTAGGGAATCATCCCGGCAGCTTCGGCCACGCCCTCCACGCGCAGTTCCGCATCGCCCTGGCGCCCGAGCAGGACCACCTCGTCCTCGTTCCACGCGCTGTGCCGGCCGATGTCGACCATGAACTGGTCCATGCACACCCGGCCGACGATCGGATGGGGCCGGCCGCCTATCAGCACCCGGCCGCGCGACGAAAGCGCCCGCGGGAAGCCATCGCCGTAGCCGATGGGCACCGTCACCACGCGCGTGTCGCCGGGGGGCGCCCAGGTGCCGCCATAGCTGACCGTGTGTCCGGCCTGCACCACCTTGAAGTACACCACCCGCGAGACCAGGGACATCGCCGGCTCCACCGGCACGGTTGGCCGCGCGCCGGCGCCCGGCAGCACGCCGTACAGCAGGATGCCGGGGCGCACCATGTCGAGCCGCGCGGTCGGGAAATGGAGGATGCCGCCGGAGTTGGCGATATGCCGCGGCGGCATCGGCGCGCCGATGCGCGCAAAGTGCGCGCAGGCCGCGTCGAAGCGCTCGAGCTGCAGCGCGGTCATCGGCGAATCGGGTTCATCCGAGCTCGCGAGATGCGAATAGATCCCGGCCAGTTCGATCCACCGCGAGGCCACCGCGGCCTCGATGAAGGGCCCGGCGCTCCCGGCGTGCACCCCGATGCGCTCCATGCCGGTATCGACCTTGAGGTGCACGCTGGCGCGACGCCCAAGCGCCTCGGCCGCGGCCTCGACCTGGCGCAGCTTGTCCAGCGACGACACCGTGATCGCCAGCTCGTTGGCGATGTACTGCGCGACCTGGGGGCCGAAGATCCCGCCCAGCACCAGGATCGGCACGGTGATGCCCGCGCGTCGCAGCGCGATGCCCTCTTCCGGGAACGCCACGCCGAGCTGCTCCACGCCCTGGTCCTGCAGGCGGCGCGCCACCGGAACCAGGCCGTGGCCGTAGGCGTTGGCCTTGACGATGGCCATCACCGGCACCCCGGCGTGGGCGCGGATCGCCTGCAGGTTGCCGGCGATGCGGTCGAGGTCGACCAGGATCCGCGTCGGGCGCTCGGCGGCGTGCAGGCTCACGCGCGGCTACTCGAAGCTTCCCACCGAGTCGTGGGCGAGGTTGTCGAAGCGCGTGTACTCGCCGAAGAACTTCAGCTTCACCGACCCCGTGGGGCCGTTTCGCTGCTTGCCGATGATCACTTCGGCCAGGCCCTTGTCCGGCGAATTTTCCTTGTTGTAGTAGTCGTCGCGGTAGATGAAGACGATCACGTCGGCGTCCTGCTCGATGGCGCCGGACTCGCGCAGGTCGGCCATCACCGGGCGCTTGTCGGTCCGCGTTTCCAGCGATCGGTTGAGCTGCGACAGCGCCAGCACCGGAACGTTGAGCTCCTTGGCCAGCCCCTTGAGCGAGCGCGAGATTTCCGAGATCTCGGTGGCGCGGTTCTCCTTGTTGCCGGGCACGGCCATCAGCTGCAGGTAGTCGATCACGATCAGGCCCAGGCCGTGCTCGCGCTTCAAGCGCCGCGCCTTGGCGCGCAGCACGTCGGGCGAAAGCGCCGGGGTGTCGTCGATGAAGATCCTGGTTTCCTTCAGCAGCCGGATCGCGCTGGAAATGCGGCTCCAGTCCTCGTCCTCGAGCTGGCCGGTGCGCAGGCGGGTGGCGTTGACCCGGCCCACCGACGAGATCAGGCGCAGCGCAAGCTGGCTGGCCGACATTTCCATCGAGAACACCGCGACCGGCTTCTTGGTCTTCATCGCCGCGTACTCGGCGATGTTGAGCGCCAGCGTGGTCTTGCCCATGGCCGGGCGCGCGGCGAGGATCAGCAGGTCGGTCGGCTGCAGGCCGGCGGTCATCTCGTCGAACTCGACGTAGCCGGTTGGCAGGCCGGTGATGCCGCCGCCGTTGGCATAGCGCGTCTGCAGGACGTCGAAGGCCTCGGCCATGGCCGCGTTGACCGCGGTGAAGTCGCTGCGGCCGCGGCTGCCGGCTTCGGCGATGGCGAACACTTCCTGCTCGGCCTTGGCCAGCAGCTCCGCGCTCTCGCGACCTTCGGGCTGGAAACCGTCGTTGACGATCCCGGTGCCGACCTCGATCAGCTGCCGCAGCACGGCCTTGTCGCGCACGATTTCGGCATAGGCGACGATGTTGGCGGCGGACGGCGTGGTGGTGGCGAGCTCGACCAGGTAGGCGCCGCCGGCGACGAGCTCGGAATGGCCCTGGGACTCGAACCACTCGCCCAGCGTGACCGCATCGAAGGGCCGGCTGCGATCGGCGAGCTCCTTGATGGCGCGGAAGATCAGCTGGTGGTCGCGACGGTAGAAGTCGTCCTCGACGAGCTGGTCGCCGACGCGGTCGTAGGCCTCGGGTGACAGCATCAGGCCACCGAGCACCGCCTGCTCGGCCTCGACCGACTGCGGCGGCACGCGCAACTGCTCGATCCGGGCTTCGCCGCGACCCTGGAAGTCCCGGTCCTTCGGCTGGAAGCCGGCTCGTGCGCTCATCGGTATCGGGACTCCCCTGCGGGGGCCGTCGCTGCGGCCCCTTGTTCTGTATCGGACTGACATCGTAGTCGCCTCCGCGCCCGAAGCGTTGCAGACAACCCTGTGGATAACCGGTGGGCATCGCAGCAGGCGAGACCGCGGGCATCCTGAAACGACGACGGGCGCCCTTGGGCGCCCGTCGCGTGACTCCGGCGGTGAGGCCGTATCAGTTGGCTTCGGGCTCGACCACCACCTTGACGGTGGTCTCGACGTCCGCGTGCAGGTGCACGATGACCTCGAACTCGCCGATGGTGCGGAACGCGCCCTCGCCCATCACCACCTCGGACTTGTTGACCGGCGTACCGGCCTTGGTCAGCGCCTCGGCGATATCGCGCGGGCCGACCGAACCGTACAGCTTGCCCTCGGTGGAGGCGTTGGCGTAGATCGTGACGCTGGCGTCCTCGAGCGCGGCCAGGCGCTTGTTGGCGTCGTCCAGCTGGCCCGCGGCCTTGGCCTCGTACTCGGCGCGGCGCGCCTCGAACCCGGCCATGTTGGCGGCGGTGGCCGGCACGGCCTTGCCCTGCGGCATCAGGAAGTTGCGGCCGTAGCCCGGCTTGACGCTGACCTTGTCGCCAAGGTTGCCGAGATTGATGACCTTCTCGAGAAGGATCAGATCCATGGGGTATCTCCGTATTCGTTAGCGGCGCGCAGGCGCGCCGCAACTGGTGCTGTCCGAACGGACGGTGGCCGGGCCGCCCATGGAGGGCGGCCTGGGATCAGATGTTGTGGTTGTCGGTGTACGGGATCAGGGCCAGGAAGCGCGCGCGCTTGACGGCGGTCGCGAGCTGGCGCTGGTACTTCGCCTTGGTGCCGGTGATGCGGCTGGGGACGATCTTGCCGTTCTCGGTCACGTTCTGGCGCAGGGTGTTGAGATCCTTGTAATCGATCTCCTTGACGCCCTCGGCGGTGAACTTGCAGAACTTGCGGCGGCGGAAGAATTTGGACATGTGCGTGATCCTCAGTCGGCTTCGGAGTTGTCGGCAGTCTCGGCGGCGGGCTTTTCCTTCTCGCCCTCGCCCTCGCTCTCGCCCTCGTCGTCACGACGACGGCGTTCGCCGCGCTCCGGACGGTCGGTCTTCTCCGGCTTCTCGTCCTTGTTCTTCATGATCAGGGACTGCTCGGTCTCGGCCTCTTCGCGGCGGACCACGAGGTGGCGCAGGACGGCGTCATTGAAGCGGAAGCCTTCGATCAGCTCGTCGAGCACGGACTGGCCGACCTCGATGTTGAGCATCACGTAATGGGCCTTGACCAGGTTGTCGATCGGATACGCCAGCTGGCGGCGGCCCCAGTCCTCGAGGCGATGGATCTTGCCTTCGGCACCTTCGATCAGGGTCTTGTAGCGCTCGACCATGGCCGGCACCTGTTCGCTCTGGTCCGGATGGACCAGGAACACGATTTCGTAATGACGCATGTGTTGTTCCTTGTGGATATCGGCCGCGCGGCATGCCGCGGGCCCGGATAGCCCCCGGGACGATCCGTATGGACGCCGTGGGGCAAGGGTCTCCCGCAAAACGGGAGCCGAACAGTATCGCACCGCCCGGAGCTCCCGGCAACTCTGCAGGAGCAGCTACAGCCGCGACCCGCCATCCTACCCGGCCAATCCATCCCCAGGTGACCTTGGACGGGCTCCCGCAGGCGCGCGGTACGGCGACTGGTGGGTACTCCGTGGGCTGTCCCGCTGCGCGGGCCTTTATGCCCACTCCGCACCCCCCAGCCGCCTCGCAGCGCTTGGCCGCGAGCCGCTAAAAGAGCAAAAGCGGGGCGCTTTCCCGCTGTCTACCCGCCGCGGAAACGTCCAAAAAGCGACGCGCTCCTGCACTCCCTACCAGTTCACCTCAGCGCTGGCAGCAGAGGGTGGGCGGGTATTCCGCCGGCAATAAGGAGCAGCTCCACCGCGACGCCGGCGGAGTACCCGCCCACCCTCTGCCCCGGCGAATCCGCAACGAGCACTCAGCGATCAGCGATCAAGGAATCCAGGCCCCGCCCCGAAACTCCCTCAGGCCGCCTTGTCAGCGTCCGTCGTAAAGCTCTCGCCACAGCCACACTCGGCCGCCGCCTTCGGATTGCTGAACGTGAACTGCTCGTTCAGACCCTGCTTCAGGAAGTCCATCTCGGTCCCGTCGACCAGCTCCAGGCTGTCGGCATCGACAAAGATGCGCACCCCGTCCTGCTCGAACACCGTGTCCCCGGCCTGCTCATCGCGCGCAAGGTCAACCGCATAGCCCCAGCCCGAACAGCCGGTGCGGCGCACGCCAAAGCGCAGACCCAGGGCATCGGGTGCCGAAGCGAGATAGCCCTTCACGCGTTCAAGGGCGGCAGGAGCAAGAGTGATGGCCATGGCGTCGATTGTACTCCGAAGGACGGATACGCCCGGTGACAGGTCCGGTAAACTGCCCCACAAGTATCGGTCCCCTCCCCAAGGATTCAAGGCATGACGGTGGTCAGCGTCGAACATGCGCTCTCGGGCAAGCTGCCCGCCGGCGGCGAAGTCACGGTCCGCGGCTGGGTGCGCACCCGCCGCGACTCCAAGGCGGGCCTGAGCTTCGTCAACGTCAGCGACGGCTCCTGCTTCGCGCCCGTCCAGGTGGTTGCGCCCAGCACCCTGCCCAACTACGAAGACGAAGTGAAGCGCCTGAGCGCCGGCTGCTCGGTGATCGCGACCGGCACCCTGGTGGCGTCACAGGGCCAGGGCCAGGGCTTCGAAATCCAGGCCACCGCGATCGAAGTCGTCGGCTGGGTGGACGACCCCGAAACCTATCCGATCCAGCCCAAGGCGCATTCGCTGGAGTTCCTGCGCGAAGTCGCCCACCTGCGCCCGCGCACCAACCTGTTCGGCGCCGTCACCCGCATCCGCCACTGCCTGGCGCAGGCCGCGCACCGCTATTTCCACGAGAACGGCTACTTCTGGGTCAACACCCCGATCATCACCACCTCCGACGCCGAAGGCGCCGGACAGATGTTCCGCGTGTCCACGCTGGACATGGCCAACCTGCCGCGCGGCAAGGACGGCGCGGTCGACTTCAGCCGCGACTTCTTCGGCAAGGAGACCTTCCTGACGGTTTCCGGACAGCTCAACGTCGAAGCCTTCGCGCTCGCGATGAGCAAGGTCTACACCTTCGGCCCGACCTTCCGCGCCGAGAACAGCCATACCACGCGCCACCTGGCCGAGTTCTGGATGATCGAACCGGAGATCGCCTTCGCCGACCTCGACGACACCGCGCGCATCTCCGAAGAGTTCCTGAAGTACCTGTTCCGCGCCGTGCTCGACGAGCGCGGCGACGACATGGCCTTCATCGCCGAACGCGTGCAGAAGGACGCGATCACGCGCCTGGAGGGCTTCGTCAACGCGCCGTTCGAACGCATCGAATACAGCGACGCGATCACCCTGCTGCAGAAGTCCGGGCACAGGTTCGACTTCCCCGTCGAATGGGGCCTGGACCTGCAGACCGAGCACGAACGCTGGCTGACCGAACAGCACGTCGGCCGCCCGGTGGTGGTGACCAACTACCCCGAGCACATCAAGGCCTTCTACATGCGCCTCAACGACGACGGGAAAACCGTCGCTGCGCTGGACGTGCTGGCGCCCGGCATCGGCGAGATCATCGGCGGTTCGCAGCGCGAGGAGCGCCTGGACGTGCTCGACGCGCGCATGGACCAGTTCGGACTCGATCGCGAGCTGTACGACTGGTACCGCGACTTCCGCCGCTACGGCACCGTGCCGCATGCCGGCTTCGGCCTCGGCTTCGAGCGCCTGGTGGTCTATGTCTGCGGCCTGTCCAATATCCGCGACGCAATCCCCTACCCGCGCGCGCCCGGCACCGCGGAGTACTGAGGCCGTGCTTCTTTTCTTCGCCCTGTGCTTCGTCGGCGTCGCCATCGCCGGCGCCTGCGCCTACATTATCTTCTGGCCGCTGTCGCTGGTGCACCTGCGCGACCGCCACCCCGCGGTGCGCGAACGCCTGGGCGACGGCGCCTTCCTGAAGCCCGCGACGATGTGGTGGCTGCTCGGCGGCGAGTACCGCGAAACGCGCGACCCGACCTTCACCGGCCTGGCCACGCCCGCGCGCATCGCACTGTCGACGGTGATCTTCGGCCTGAGCGGCGCGGGGATCATGATGCTGTGGTCGGTGGCGCTGTCATGACCGGCCCCATCGATGCGGTACAGCGCGACGAGTGGTGGCTGGCAAGCCTTGGCCGGATCGTGATCTGGGCGCGGCTGCGCGTGCGCGAAGCAGGCACCGCCGAAGTCCTCGACAGCGATGGCAATACCCTGGTCTACGACAGCGAGGACACCGCGCGCGCCATGCTGATGGACGCCGAGTTCATCGCCCTCGATGGCCTCGACGCCGGGGACGCGGCCGAACGCGGCTTCCTGCTCGACGAACTGACGCCGCCGCAGGGCGACGACGACGGCGTGCTTCAGGCCGGCATGGTGCAGACGCTGCGCGGCGGCAACGCCTGACCGGCACACCCCCACGGCTTCAACGGAGAACAGCATGGATCTCGATCTCAAGGGGCGTCATGCCCTGGTCTGCGGCGCTTCGGAAGGCATCGGCCGCGCCACCGCGGTGGAACTCGCCGCGCTTGGCGCCAGCGTCACCGTGCTGTCCCGCCGCGAAGATGCGCTGCGCGAGGTGATCGACGGGCTCGCCACCGGCGACGGCCGCGAACATCGCCTGGTCGTGGCCGACAGCGCCGACACCGATGGCCTGCAAAAGGCCGTGGCCTCAGTGGTCGCCCGGCGTCCCGTGCACATCCTGGTCAACAACACCGGCGGCCCGCCGGGCGGCCCGGTCGCCGACGCGCCGCTGGCGGCCTTCGAGGAGGCCTTCCGCCGCCACCTGCTCGCCAACCAGGTGCTGCTGCAGGCGGTGCTGCCAGGCATGCGCGAGGCGCGCTGGGGCCGCATCGTCAACGTCGTCTCGACCTCGGTGCGCGAACCGATCGCGGGCCTGGGCGTGTCGAACACGATCCGCGGCGCGGTCGCGTCCTGGGCCAAGACCCTGTCGCGCGAGCTGGCGGCCGAGGGCATCACGGTCAACAACGTGCTGCCGGGCTTCACCGAAACCGGGCGCATCCGCCAGATCATCAGCGACCGCGCGGGCAAGGAAGGCCGCAGCGAGGACGACATCCGCCGCGACATGGAGGCCGCGATCCCGGCGCGCCGCTTCGCCACCGCCGATGAGACCGGCGGCGTCATCGCCTTCCTGTGTTCGCCGGCCGCGGCCTACGTCAACGGCGTCAGCCTCGCGGTGGACGGCGGACGCATGGCCTCGATCTGAGGCCGTGCCTGAAGGCCCGGAGATCCGCCGCGCCGCTGACCGCCTTGCCGCGGCGGTGGTCGGCGAGCCGCTGGTCCGCGTGGCGTTCGCGTTTCCGGAGCTGAAGCGTTTCGAGCGCGAACTGGTCGGGCATCGCATCGAATCGATCACCGCGCGCGGCAAGGCCATGCTGACCCGCTTCGACCATGGCTGGACGATGTACAGCCACAACCAGCTGTACGGCGTATGGAAGGTCGCGCTCGCGGGCGAACGCCCGGCCACGAAGCGCTCGCTGCGCGTGGCGCTGGAAACGGCCGGGTGCGCGATCCTGCTGTATTCGGCGTCGGACGTATCGATGTGGCGCAGCGACGAAGTCGAATCGCACCCCTTCCTGCAGGGATTGGGCCCCGACGTGCTCGATCCGGCGCTGGATGCCGATATCGTGGCCGCACGCCTGCAGTCGCCGGCCTTCCGCGGCCGCGCGCTCGGCGGACTGCTGCTCGACCAGGGCTTTCTTGCCGGCATGGGCAACTACCTGCGCTCGGAGGTGCTGTTCGCGACCGGCCTGCGCGCCGGGCGACGCCCGAAAGACCTCGACGCCTCCGCCATCGCGCGCCTGGCGGCCGCCCTGCTCGACATCCCCCGGCTGAGTTACGCCACCCGCGGCATCGCGGCGGCCGAGCGCATGCGCGACGACTACCTGACAGACACCGCCGAAGGCTTCCGCTTCCTGGTCTTCGGCCGCGAAGGTGAGCCCTGCCCCGTCTGCGGCGCCGCCATCGAGCGGGAGATGGTCGGCTCGCGCCGCCTGTACCTCTGCCCGCGCTGCCAGTCCTGACGGTTTCGGCCGGCGCGGGTAAGCTTGCGGGATGCGACGCTATACGCACGTCATCGGCAGCGGCACCCGCGACGCCGCCCCCAGCGGGCGCTGGCGCGAAGTATTCGACCCGGCCACCGCCCGGGCGTATGCCGAAGTCGCAGACGGCGATCCGGCCGATGTCGACGCGGCCGTCGGTGCGGCGTCCGACGCATTTCCCGCCTGGTCCGGGCTGCGCAACAGCGAACGTTCGCAGCATCTGGAACGGCTGGCCGCGGCCCTTGAGGCGCGCCTGGACGATTTCGCCCACGCCGAGGCCCAGGACGGCGGCAAGCCTTACTCGCTCGCGCGCGACGTCGAGATCCCGCGCGCCGTCTCCAACCTGCGCTCCTTCGCCCACGCGGCCACGCAGTTCTCCAGCGAATCGCACCACGGCGAAGCCGGGCTGAACTACACCCTGCGCCAGCCGCTGGGCGTGGTCGGCACGATCTCGCCGTGGAACCTGCCGCTGTACCTGTTCACCTGGAAGATCGCGCCGGCGCTGGCCGCGGGCAATACCGTGGTCGCCAAACCTTCCGAGGTCACGCCCGCGACCGCGACCATGCTCGCGGAACTTGCGCTTGAATCCGGGCTGCCGCCGGGCGTCCTCAACGTGGTCCACGGCGGCGGCCCCGAGGTCGGCGAGGCGATCGTCCGCCATGCCGCGGTCAAGGCGATCTCGTTCACCGGCAGCACCGCGGTCGGCAAGCGCATCGCCGGGATCGCCGGGCCGCTGCTGAAGAAGGTGTCGCTGGAACTCGGCGGCAAGAACCCGACCCTGGTCTTCGCCGACAGCGACTGGCGCGACCATATCGACACCATCGTCCGCTCCGCGTTCCAGAACAGCGGCCAGGTCTGCCTGTGCGGCTCGCGCATACTGGTCGAGCGGACCGTGTACGCCGAGTTCCGCGAGGCTTTCGTGGCGCGCGCGCTGGCGCTACGTCCGGGTGATCCCATGGACAGCGACGCCAACTTCGGGCCGCTGGTCTCGCAGGTGCACTTCGACAAGGTGGTGACCGCGATCGCGCGCGCCCGCGACGAGGGCGGGCAGCTGCTGTGCGGCGGCGTGGCGCTGGATCGCCCGGGCTGGTTCGTGGCACCCACGGTGATCGAGGGCCTCGGCCCCGACTGCGCCAGCAACCGGGAAGAGATCTTCGGACCCGTCGCCACCCTGCAGCCCTTCGACGACGACGACCACGCGCTGGCGCTGGCCAATGCCGGCGACTACGGGCTCGCGGCCTCGGTCTGGACCCGCGACCTGGCGCGCGCGCACCGCTTCGGCGCGCAGCTGCACACCGGCATCGTCTGGATCAACGCCTGGCTGATGCGCGACCTGCGCACGCCCTTCGGCGGCATGGGCCAGTCCGGCCTGGGCCGCGAAGGCGGCCTCGAGGCCATGCGCTTCTTCACCGAGCCGCGCAACGTCTGCATCGCGACCTGAGCGCCGCCCTTCTTTCGCACCACTTCCCCGCACCACGGATTCCCATGCACAGACTGCACGACCTCCTCGAACGCAACCGGATCTGGGCCGAACGCGTCGAGGCCGAAGACCCCGGCTTCTTCACCCGGCTGTCGAAGATCCAGAAGCCGAAGTACCTGTGGATCGGGTGCTCGGATTCGCGCGTGCCGGCCAACCAGATCATCGACATGAGCCCGGGCGAGGTCTTCGTGCACCGCAACGTCGCCAACGTCGTGGTGCACACCGACCTCAACTGCCTGTCGGTGATCCAGTACGCGATCGACGTGCTCGAGGTCGAGCACATCCTGATCGTCGGCCACTACGGCTGCGCCGGCGTCGGCGCCGCGCTCACCGGCCAGCGCGTGGGCCTGGCCGACAACTGGATCCGCCACGTCAAGGACGTCAAGCACAAGCACCGCGCGATCATCGAGGCGATCGACGACGACGGCATCCGCCACGACCGCCTGTGCGAGCTCAACGCGCTCGAGCAGATGATCAACGTCTGCGAATCGACCGTGGTCCGCGAGGCCTGGGCACGCGGGCAGAAGCTTGCCGTGCACGCCTGGGTGTATTCGCTGCGCGACGGCCGCGTGCACGACCTCGGCCTGTCGATCGATTCGGCCGCCGCGCTGCCGGAACAGTACGAACCGGCGCTGGAGCGCATCCGCGACGACCGGGAGGACCGCTGAGATGCCCGGCGACGCGGTCCACACCAATGCCGCGCCCAGGCCCGTCGGCGCCTATCCGCATGCGCGCCGCGTCGGCGACCTGCTGTTCCTTTCGGGCATCGGCCCGCGCGACCCGGCCACCGACGCGATTCCCGGCAACGACTACTCCGCCGACGGTCGCGTGCGCGATCACGACATCAGCGCACAGGCCCACGCCGTGTTCGCCAACGTCCGCGCCGTGCTCGAGGCCAGCGGTGCGCGCTGGGAGGACCTGGTCGACGTGACCGTCTACCTCACCGACATGGCACGCGACTTCAAGGCCTACAACGCGGTCTGGGCCGAACACTTCCCGGACATCGCCACCGCGCCCTGCCGCACCACGCTCGGCATCACCGCGCTGCCGACGCCGATCGCGATCGAGTTGAAGTGCGTGGCGGCCCTGTCGCCGGCGCGCGACTGAAGCTTCCACGGGAGACCGACATGATCCCCGCACCTTTGAATTTCCAGAAATGGATCGACGACAACCGCCACCTGCTCAAGCCGCCGGTGGGCAACAAATGCATCTACGACGGCGACTTCATCGTGATGGTGGTCGGCGGGCCGAATGCGCGCACCGACTACCACTGGGAAGAGGGCCCGGAGTGGTTCCACCAGCTCGAAGGCGAGATGGTGCTGCGTATCCAGGAGGACGGAAAGGTGCGCGACGTGCCGATCCGTGCCGGCGAGACCTTCCTGCTGCCGCCACGCGTGCCGCACTCCCCGCAGCGCGCCGAAGGCTCGATCGGGCTGGTGATCGAGCGCCGGCGCCTGGCGCACGAGGACGACGGCCTGATGTGGTTCTGCGAGGCCTGCAACGAGAAGGTGTACGAGGAATTCTTCCACCTCGAAGACATCGAGCAGGACTTCTTCCGCGTGTTCGAGAATTTCTACCGCTCCGACGAACTGCGCACGTGCAGAGCCTGTGGGCACCTCAATCCGCGCCCGACGCGCTACGAAATGCAGGCCGACTCCCAGGCCGACATCACCTGATCCGCCCAGCCCACCGTGGGAGCGGCCATGGCCGCGATCGCCCGAGGACAGCCGCTTGCTCAAGATCGACATCCACGCCCATTACCTTCCCCGCGACTGGCCCGACCTCGCGCGCAAGTACGGTGACGAGCGCTTCCCCGTCATCCACCACACCGAGGACGGCCGCCACCGCATCTACAAGGACGGGCGCTTCTTCCGCGAGATCTGGTCCAAGACCTGGGACGCGCAGGAGCGCATCGACGACTACGCGCGCTTCGGGGTCCAGGTGCAGGTGATCAGCACGGTGCCGGTGATGTTCAGCTACTGGGCCAGGCCCAACCAGGCGCTGGAGCTGCACCAGGCGCTCAACGACCACATGGCCGAGACCTGCCGCGCGCATCCGCGCCACTACGCGGGCATCGGCACGGTGCCGCTGCAGTCGCCGCGGCTGGCGGTGCAGGAGCTCGAGCGCTGCATCGACGAACTCGGCCTGCAGGGCGTGCAGGTCGGCTCGCATGTCCAGGTCTCGGCCGACACGCACTGGAACCTGGACGCGCCGGAACTGTTTCCGTTCTTCGAGGCCGCCGCCGACCTTGGCGCCGCGATCCTGGTGCACCCCTGGGACATGATGGGCACCGACACCATGCCCAAATACTGGCTGCCGTGGCTGGTGGGCATGCCGGCGGAGCAGTCGCGCGCGGCCTGTTCGCTGGTGTTCGGCGGCGTGCTCGAACGCCTGCCGAAGCTGAAGATCTGCATGGCGCACGGTGGCGGCAGCTTCCCGTACACCATCGGCCGCATCGAGCACGGCTTCAACATGCGCCCGGACCTGGTGGCCACCGACAACCCGCGCAACCCGCGCGAGTACCTGTCGCGCCTGTACTTCGACTCCTGGGTCGCCGACTCGAAGGCCCTGGAATACCTGATCGACACCTGCGGCATCGAGCGCGTGATGCTGGGCACCGACTATCCGTTCCCGCTGGGCGAACAGCACCCCGGCGCCGGCATCGACGCGCTCGAACTGGACCCTGCCGGCCAGGCCCGCCTCTACCACGGCACCGCCCTGGAATGGCTGGGGCTGCCGGCGTCGAGGTTTGCTTGAACTGAAGTTCGCCCTTCCAACCCGCTGCTTTCGCCCCATGCGCGTGCATCCGCGCGGATCCGGGGCAACAAAGGCTTTCAAATGACCGACCAGTACACCGACCAACATGCCGAGGCGCTCGACGCCGCCGATCCGCTGCGCGGGCTGCGCCGGGAGTTCCACGTGCCGCGGCACGGGAATGGCGAGCAGGCCTACTTCGTGGGCAATTCACTGGGCCTGCAGCCGAAGTCGGCGCGGGCGCACGTGGAGGACGTGCTCGACAAATGGGCCGCCGAGGCGGTGGAGGCGCACTTCACCGGCACCACGCAGTGGATGCCCTACCACGCGCTGCTGCGCGAGCCGCTGGCACGGGTAGTCGGCGCGGAGCCTGAAGAAGTGGTGGCGATGAATTCGCTCACCGCCAACCTGCACTTCATGCTGGTCAGCTTCTACCGCCCCACGAAGCAACGGCCCGCGATCCTGATGGAGGCAGGCGCGTTTCCGTCGGACCGCTATGCGCTGGAGTCCCAGCTGCGCTTCCACGGTTTCGATCCGGCCACGGACCTGATCGAGTTGGAGCCGGACCAGCCGGAGGGTCGCTTCTCGATGGAGGCGATCGCGGGCGCCATCGAGCAGCACGGGCCGCGCCTGGCGCTGGTGCTGTGGCCGGGCGTGCAGTACCGCAGCGGGCAGGCCTTCGACGTCGCGGAGATCACGCGCCTGGGGCACGCCGCCGGCGCGGTGGTGGGCTTCGACCACGCGCATGCCGCCGGCAACCTCGCGCTGCGCCTGCATGACGACGGCCCGGATTTCGCGGTCTGGTGCCACTACAAATACATGAACGCGGGGCCAGGTGCGGTGGCCGGCTGCTTCGTGCATGCGCGCCACGCGCGTACCGACCGCCCGCGCTTCGCCGGCTGGTGGGGACACGAGGAGGCGACGCGCTTCCGCATGGAGCCGCAGTTCGAGCCGACGCCGGGGGCCGATGGCTGGCAGCTCAGCAATCCGCCGATCCTTGGCCTGGCACCGTTGCGCGCGTCGCTGGAGCTCTTCGATCGCATCGGCATCGACGCGCTGCGCAAGAAATCGCGCTCGCTGACCGGCTACCTGGAAACGTTGATCGAACAGCGGCTGTCGGGATCGCTGGACATCGTCACGCCGCGGGATCCGGCGCAGCGCGGCGCCCAGCTGTCCCTGCGCGTGCTCGAAGGCCGCGGACTCCGGGGCCGCGACGCCGGTCGCTCGCTGTTCGAGTCGCTCTCCGCCCAGGGCGTGCTGGGTGACTGGCGCGAGCCCGACGTGATCCGGATCTCGCCGGCCCCGATGTACAACAGCCATGCCGACGTGCTGCGCTTCGTGCGCGCCACCGAGGCCTGGCGCGAGGGCCGCGCGTGACCACCGCGACGTCCGCAAGCAGCGCCGGACAGCGACCGCGCGAAGCCACCATCGTCGGCGCCGGGCTCGCAGGCGCGCTGATGGCCACCCTGCTCGCCCAGCGCGGCTGGAAGGTCGATGTCTACGAGAGCCGCGGCGATCCGCGCGTGCACGGCTTCGCCGGCGGGCGTTCGATCAACCTGGCCCTGGCCGAGCGCGGCCTGCACGCGCTGCGCGCCGCCGACGCCGACCGCGACGTACTGGCACAGGCGGTGATGATGCGCGGACGCATGGTGCATCCGCTCGAAGGGACGCCGCAGCTGCAGCGCTATGGCCGCGACGACAGCGAAGTGATCTGGTCGGTCAGCCGCGGCGAGCTCAACATCACCCTGATCAACGCCGCCGAGGCCGCGGGTGCCGGACTGCACTTCGACCGCCGCCTCGAGGCCGTGGATTTCGCTGCGCGACGCGCCTTCTACCGCGGCGACGGCGAGCTCCATCGCGTGGGATTCGACACCCTGATCGGATGCGACGGCGCCGGCTCCACGCTGCGCGCCCAGATGCAGCAGCACCGCGACCTCGGCGAGCGCACCGAATGGCTCGGCCACGGCTACAAGGAGCTGGAAATCCCGCCCGCCGCCGACGGCGACTTCCGCATCGAACCCAACGCGCTGCACATCTGGCCGCGCGGCCGCTACATGTGCATCGCCCTGCCCAACGACGAGCGCACGTTCACCGTCACCCTGTTCATGGCGATGGAGGACGAAGGCCACGGCGATCCGAGCTTCGAGACCGTGGTCGATTCCGCCGGCGCGCGCGCCCTGTTCGCGCGCGACTTCGCCGACACCCTGCCCCTGATCCCGGAGCTCGAGCACGACTTCGAAGCCAACCCGATCGGAAGCCTGGGCACGCTGTACCTGGACCGCTGGCACGTGGGCGGCGACGCGGTGCTGATCGGCGATGCGGCGCATGCGATGGTGCCCTTCCACGGCCAGGGCATGAACTGCGCCTTCGAGGACTGCGTGGCGCTGGCGACGCAGCTTGATGCCTCGCCGGACCTCGCAGCGGCCTACGCCGCCTTCGAAGCCGAGCGCATGCCCGACGCCGCGGCGATCCAGCGCATGGCGCTCGACAACTACATCGAGATGCGCGATCTGGTCGATGACCCGGACTTCCTGCTCCAGCGCGAACTGGAGCTGGCGCTGCAGGCGCGGCACCCGACCCGCTTCATTCCGCACTACGCGATGGTCACCTTCATGCGCATCCCCTACTCGCTGGCGCTGGAGCGCGGCGAAGTCCAGCGGCGGATCCTGGAGGACGCGACCCGCGGGCTTTCCACGCTGGAACAGGTCGACCTCCCGGCCCTGGACCCGGTGGTCGAGCGTGCGCTCCCTCCGCTGGCGGACACCCCGTGACCGCGACCGCAAGCACCATCGGAAGCGCGCGCCCTGCCCGTGGCAGCGGCCACACCTGTGGGAGCGGCTATAGCCGCGATGGCGTTCACTTGTGTGCAATCGCGGCTATAGCCGCTCCCACAGTGTGCGGTGAGGTTCCCAAGGCATGAGCGACAGCTTCCTGTTCTACGACCTCGAAACCTGGGGCACCGACCCGCGGCGGACGCGCATCGCGCAGTTCGCAGCCATCCGCACCGATGCCGAGCTGCGCGAACTGGGCGAGCCGATCGACCTGCTGGTCCGCCCCGCCAACGACCTGCTGCCCTCGCCCGGCGCCTCGATGGTCACCGGCCTGGCGCCGCAGGACACCCTGGCCACGGGGCTTGGCGAGGCCGAAGCCTTCGCCCGCATCGTCGACGAGATGGGCCGCCCGGGCACGTGCACGCTCGGCTACAACTCGCTGCGCTTCGACGACGAGTTCGTGCGCTACGGCCTGTTCCGCAACTTCCACGATCCCTATGAGCGCGAGTGGCGCAACGGCAACTGCCGATGGGACCTGCTTGACGTGATGCGGCTCGCGCACGCGCTGCGGCCCGATGGCATCACCTGGCCCACGCGCGAAGACGGCGCGACCTCCTTCAAGCTCGAACACCTGGCCGAGGCCAACGGCGTGCGCACCGGGGATGCCCACGAAGCGCTGTCGGACGTGCGCGCGCTGATCGGCCTGGCGCGCCTGTTCCGCGATGCGCAGCCGCGGCTGTGGCAGTACGCGCTGGCGCTGCGCAGCAAGCGCCACGTCGCCGGCATGCTCGACCCGATCGCGATGACCCCGCTGCTGCACGTCTCGCAGCGCTACCCGGCCGCGCGGATGTGTGCCGCGGCGGTGCTGCCGATTGCGCTGCACCCGCAGATCGGCAGCCGGATGATCGTCTACGACCTCGACACCGAACCGGACGAACTGCTGGCGCTGTCGCCCGAGGAGATCGCCGCGCGCCTGTACGTGCGCGCCGCGGACCTGCCCGAGGGGGTGGCGCGCGTGCCGCTGAAGGAAATCCATACCAACAAATGCCCGGCGCTGGTGCAGTGGGATCATCTGCGGCCGGCGGATTTCGAACGCCTGGGGATCGATCGCGAGGTCGCCGAGGCGCGTGCCGACCGCATCCGCGCCCACGGCCCGGCGCTCGCCGAGAAGGTGCGCCGCGTGTTCGCCCGTGATCGCGACGGCGACCGTCCGCGTCCCGACGTCGACGCCGCGCTCTACGACGGCTTCATCGGCGATGGCGACAAGGGCCGCCTGGCGATGGTCCGCGCCACCCCGCCGGCGCAGCTCGGCACGCGCGACTTCGGCTTCCAGGACCCGCGGCTTCCGGAGCTGCTGTTCCGCTACCGCGCCCGCAACTGGCCCGACACCCTTGATGCCACCGCACAGGCACGCTGGGACGACTACCGCCGCCAGCGCCTGTGCGACGACTCCGGCCTGTCGGAGTGCGTCTTCGACAACTACTTCGCCGACATCACGCGCCTGCGCCGCGAACATGGCGATGACCGCGAACGCCTGGCCCTGCTCGACAAACTCGAGCACTGGGGCCGTGATCTTGCGGCCGACCTGGGCCCGGCTGCAGATCGATGAGCGGCTACTTCAGCGACAGGACCTTCCGCTTCCTGCGCGCACTGGCGCGCAACAACGCACGCCCCTGGTTCCATGAGCACAAGCAGGATTACGAAACGCACGTGCGCCTGCCCCTGCAGCGGCTCATCACCGACCTGCAGCCTGACCTGGCCGAAGTGAGCCTGCACTTCCGCGCCGATCCACGCACGGTGGGCGGGTCGCTGTATCGCATCCAGCGCGACACGCGCTTCGCCAACGACAAGCGCCCCTACAAAACGTGGCAGGGCGCGCGCCTGTTCCATGCCCGACGCAAGGAGCTGGCCTCGCCCCTGTACTACCTGCACATCGAGCCCGGCGGCTGCTTCGTGGGCGCCGGGATCTGGCGTCCGGATTCGCCCGTGCTGCGCCAGCTCCGCCAGTTCATCGTCGACAACCCCGCCGGCTGGAAAGCCGCTGCGCACGCGCCTGCCTTCCGGCGCCGCTATGCGCTCGATGACGAAGACATGCTGGTGCGTGCACCGCGCGGCTTCCCGGCCGACTTCGAATTCATCGATGACCTGCGGCACCGCAGCTTCGTCGCCTGGCGCGCGCTCGACGACGCCACCGTGACCGCTCCGCGCCTGCGACAGACGCTGGCGAAGGACCTGCACGACCTTGCACCCTTCGTCGACTATCTCTGCGCAGCGCTGGACCTGGAGTTCTGACGATGGCGACCCGACGCGATCTCCGCTGGCTGCCCTGGGCCGCCGCCGCGATCCTGGTGGCATTGCTGGCCTGGGTCGGCAGCGGCCCATGGCGCACCATCGAAGGCATCCGCCAGGCGGTGAAGACCGAGGATGCACAGGCGTTGGCGCGGCACGTCGACTTCCCCGCGCTGCGCGCCAGCCTCAAGCCCCAGGTGCAGGACCGGATCGTGCGCGCAGCCGGTGCCGAGGCGCAGTCGGGTCCGTTCGCCGCCTTCGGCCTGACCGTGGCCACGGGCCTGGCGGGCGGGCTGGTGGACGCGATGGTGACGCCGGCCGGACTGGGTGCGCTGATGGAAGGCCGCAAGGTCTGGAACCGGGTCGGCGGCATTCCTCCCCCGTCGCGCACCGATACCAGCGCGCAGCCGGAGCCGATCCCGGACCCGCGGCTGCGCTTTGAATCGCTCTCGCGCATGTCGGCCACGGTCACGCTGGATGACCGCAGCGAGCTGGTGCTGGTGCTGACGCGCGATGGCACGCGCTGGCGACTTTCGGAGATCCGCCTGCCGGCACCGGATTCCGCGCAACCGGGCCCAGCCGCCGGTTGATCAACCGGCGTTCGAGACACCGTGCGGCACATGCCCCGTGGTCACGTGCATGCGTGCCGAGTCGATGTTGTGCAGCGAGTCGTCGAAGAAAATGTCGGCGCCGAACACGTCCAGGAACGGGCCCTTGGCGCGCCCGCCGAGGAACAGCGCCTCGTCCAGGCGCACGCCCCATTCGCGCAGCGTGCGGATCACGCGTTCGTGCGCCGGCGCGGAGCGCGCGGTGACCAGGGCGGTGCGGATCGGCGAGGCTTCGCCGGGCGGATACGCCGCCTGCAGGTGATGCAGCGCGTCGAGGAAGCCGCGGAACGGGCCACCGGAAAGCGGCTCGCGCGCGCGTTCGACTTCGTGCAGGTGGAAGGCCTCGATGCCGGATTCGCGCGAGACCCGCTCGCCCTCGTCGCCGAAGATCACCGCATCGCCATCGAAGGCGATGCGCAGCTGGTCATGGCGGTGCGCGGGCGCCTTCGCCGGCAGGATGGTCGCCGCGGCCACGCCGTTCTCAAGCGCCGCGCGCACCGAATCCGGGTTGGCCGACAGGAACAGCTGCGCGCCGAAGGGCCGGATGTAGGGCCAGGTCGGCTCGCCCGACGTGAAGGTGGCGCGCGAAATCGCCAGCGCGTGGTGCTGGATCGAGTTGAAGATCCGTAGCCCGGTGTCAGCCGAGTTGCGCGACAGCAGGATCACTTCGACCCTGGGCGCATCGGCCGCCGCACCTTCGTTGAGCGCCAGCAGCTTGCGCACCAGCGGGAAAGCGATGCCGGGATCGAGGATCTCGTCCTCCTTGGCGCGCTGGTGCTCGGCGTAGGCGGCGATGCCGTCGCTCTCGAACAGGGCGTGGCTGTCCTCCAGGTCGAACAGCGCCCGGGAGGAAATGGCAACGGTCAGCGGCGGCAGGACATCGGAAGGCATGCGCCGAGTATGCGCGATGGCGGTCGCAGGGGGCGAGACCGGTCAGGTCTCGAACTGCTCGCTCAGGATGCGCTCTTCAAGGTTGTGCTCGGGATCGAACAGCAGGGTCACCGTGCGCTCGCGCGACTCCTGGATGGTGACCTCGACCACGTCGCGCACCTCGTGCGAATCGGCGGTGGCGCTGACCGGCCGCTTGTACGGGTCAAGCACGCGGAAGCGCACCACCGTATCGGCCTTGAGCAGCGCACCGCGCCAGCGCCGCGGCCGGAAGGGTGCGATCGGCGTCAGCGCGACCACGCTGGACCCGAGCGGCAGGATCGGCCCGTGCGCGGAATAGTTGTAGGCGGTGCTGCCGGCGGGCGTCGACAGCATCACGCCGTCGCAGACCAGCTCGTCCAGGCGCACCTGGCCGTTGAGTTCGATCGAGACGTGCGCGGCCTGCCGCGTCTGTCGCAGCAGGGAGACTTCGTTGTAGGCCAGCGAGCCGACGCTGGCGCCCGATTCGGTGGCGGCGATCATTTCCAGCGGCCGCAGCACCGCCGGCTCCGCGGCCTCGAGCCGCGCCATCAGGTCGGGCAGCACGTCGCCGCGCTGGTAGTGGTTCATCAGGAAGCCGACGCTGCCCAGCTTCAGGCCGTACACCGGCTTGGCCAGCGCCCCGTGCCGATGCAGCGTCTGCAGCATGAAGCCATCGCCGCCGAGCGCGCAGATCATGTCGGCCTCGCCCGGCACGCACTGGCCGTGGCGCGCAGTGAACTGCGCCAGCGCGGCCTGCGCCTCCGGGGCGGTACTGGCAAGGAAGGCGATGCGCGGCGATCCGGTCATGCCCGGAGCATACCCCGCAGGCGTTGCCGATGACGCCTGTCCGCGCGGCCTTCGCGCGGACAGGCCGGTCGATCGCCCGCCTGCCCCGCGGCGCGGGGAAGACGGGATGTCGAGACCCCCGGCAAGGGACCCTGCCTCAGCTGGCGCTGGCCAGCTGCCCCAGCCGGCGCACCGCCACCGACGCCGTCGGGTAGTCGAGCGTCTTCTGCGCGGCCAGTTCGTCGAGCATGCCCAGCGTGAACTTCAGCGCGGCATCGTCGCGGCCGATCCACTGCGCGACCTTGGCGTCGGCATCGCGGCCCGGCATCGACAGCACCTGCGCGACCAGGGCGCGGTGCTGGGCGGCGAGCTCGTCGCGCAGCGCACCGTGGGCCACCGCGTGCCAGCGGCCGTCGACCGCCAGCGAATCGATCTGCTGGACCAGCCACGGCAGGTTGAGCGCGTCGGCCAGGCGGAAGTGCACGCGCGCCACGTCCACCGGCTTGCGCTTGCGCTCGCGCGCCAGCTCGATGATGTCCGGGCTGGCCTCGAGGTAGGGCAGCGCCGCGAGCTGGCCACCGAGCGCGTCCGGAACGCCCTTGGCGCGCCAGTCGGCCAGCGACTGCTCGTAGGCCGGGCGCTGCGCGGCGGTGAGGATGTCCTCGCCGGCGTGGATCGCCTGGAAGCCGTCGTGGTAGCGGTCGACCGCGCTGGTGATGGTCGGCAGCGCGCCCGGCCGCGCCAGCAGCCAGCGGGTGAACGACCGCTGCAGCGCCCAGATCACCTGCAGGGCGTCGATCTGCACCGACTCGTGCACCTTGCCGTCGAGCGCGTCGATCTGCGCCCACAGCGAGCGCGCCTCGAGCGTCTCGCGGGTGACCGTATAGGCCTTGGCAACCTCGGCCGGGCTACGCCCGCTGTCTTCCTGCATGCGCAGCAGGAAGGTCGCGCCCATGCGGTTGATGGTGGAGTTGGTGACCGCGGTGGCGATGATCTCGCGCTTCAGGCGGTGCTGCTCCATGGCCTTGGCGTACTTCGCCTGCAGCGGCTTGGGGAAGTAGCGCTGCAGCTCGCGCGACAGGTACGGATCTTCGGGGATGTCGGAATTGAGCAGCTGCTCGAAAGCGACCAGCTTCGAGTACGACAGCAGCACCGCGAGTTCCGGCCGGGTGAGGCCCTGGTTGCGCGCCTTGCGGTCGGCGATCTCGGCATCGCTGGGCAGGTATTCGATCTGGCGGTCGAGCAGGCCCTGCGACTCCAGGGTACGGATGAAGTGCTGCTTGGAGCCGAGGCGCGGCACACTCATCCGCTCCATCAGGCTGATCGCCTGGTTCTGGCGGTAGTTGTCATTGAGCACCAGGCCGGCAACCTCGTCGGTCATGGCCTTGAGCAGCTTGTTGCGCTCGTCGATCTTCAGCTTGCCGGCCTGCACCTGCGCCGTGAGCAGGATCTTGATGTTGACCTCGTGGTCGGAGGTGTCCACGCCCGCGGAGTTGTCGATGAAGTCGGTATTGAGCAGCACGCCCGCCTGCGCGGCCTCGATGCGCCCGCGCTGGGTCATGCCAAGGTTGCCGCCCTCGCCCACGACGCGGCAGCGCAGCTCGCCGCCGTTGACGCGGATGGCGTTGTTGCCGCGGTCGCCGACGTCGGCGTGGGTCTCGCCCGCGCCCTTGACGTAGGTGCCGATGCCGCCGTTCCACAGCAGGTCGACCGGCGCCTTCAGTACCGCCGACATCAGCTCGTTCGGGGTCATCGCGGTGGTGCCTTCCGCCAGGCCCAGCGCCTCGCGCATTTCCGGCGAGACCGCGATCGACTTGGCGCTGCGCGGGAACACGCCGCCACCCTTGCTGATGAGCGACTTGTCGTAGTCGTCCCAGCTCGAGCGCGGCACCTTGAACAGGCGCTGGCGCTCCTTGTAAGACGTCGCCGAATCCGGGTTCGGGTCGACGAAGATATGGCGGTGGTCCATGGCCGCGACCAGGCGGATGTGCTTCGACAGCAGCATGCCGTTGCCGAACACGTCGCCGGACATGTCGCCGATGCCGACCGCGGTGAAGTCCTGCTTCTGGCAATCGATGCCCATCGCGCGGAAGTGGCGCTTGACCGACTCCCAAGCGCCGCGCGCGGTGATGCCCATGCCCTTGTGGTCGTAGCCCACCGAGCCGCCCGACGCGAAGGCGTCGTCGAGCCAGTAGCCGTAATCGCGGGAAATGCCGTTGGCGATGTCGGAGAAGGTCGCGGTGCCCTTGTCGGCGGCGACCACCATGTACGGATCCGGATCGTCGTGGCGCACCACGTCGGCCGGCGGCAGGATGTCACCGTCGATGGACAGGTTGTCGGTGACGTCCAGCAGGCCGCTGATGAAGCGCCTGTAGCAGGCGATGCCTTCGGCCTGCACGGCGTCGCGGTCGCCGCCCACCGGCGGGCGCTTGACGATGAAGCCGCCCTTGGAGCCGACCGGCACGATCACCGTGTTCTTCACCATCTGCGCCTTGACCAGGCCCAGCACCTCGGTGCGGAAGTCCTCGCGGCGGTCCGACCAGCGCAGGCCGCCGCGCGCCACCGGGCCGAAGCGCAGGTGGGTTCCTTCGACGTGGGGGCCGCAGACGAAGATCTCGCGGTAGGGGCGCGGCTTGGGCAGGTCCGGCACCGCCGCCGAGTCGAACTTGAAGGCGATGTAGTCCTTCGGCGCGCCTTCGGCACCGGCCTGGTAGTAGTTGGTGCGCAGCGTGGCCTCGATCACGCCCACGAAGCCGCGCAGGATGCGGTCCTCGTCGAGGCTGGCGACGCCTTCCAGCATGCCCTTGATCGCGGCGTTGGCGGCGGCCATCGCGGCCGGCCGGCCCTTGTCGGCGGCGGGATCGAAACGGGCCTGGAACAGCTCGACCAGGCCGCGTGCGATCAGCGGATAGCGGACCAGAGTTTCCTCGACGTAACTCTGCGAGAACGGCACGCCGAGCTGCAGCAGGTACTTGCAGTAGCCGCGCAGCATCGACACTTCGCGCCAGCCGAGGCCGGCGGCGGCGACCAGGCGGTTGAAGCCGTCGTTCTCGGCATCGCCGTGCCAGATGCGCGCGAACGCCTCTTCGAACGCGGCCGCGTCCGGCTCGGCGCCACCGGGCACTTCAACCTCGAAGTCCTGGATGTACACGACCCGCTGGCCGCCGTCGCCGGTGGCCGGGCCCAGCAGCCGGTGCGGATGCTCGGCGATCACGCGCAGGCCCATGTTTTCCATCATCGGCAGCACGTCCGACAGCGGCACGTCGTGGTCGGCGCGATACAGCTTGAGCCGCAGCGCGCTCTCGCCCGGCTGCTGGAGCGCGGAGCGCCGCAGGCTCAGGCGCAGGTCGTCGGCGGCGGCCAGGGCATCGAGCTGGGCGACGTCGGCGGCGGCGACCGCCGGGGTCGCGCGTTCGATATAGGGCGCAGGCAGCGCCCGCCCCCAGCCCGAAGCCAGCGCCAGGCCCTTGGCCTCGCCGTGCTCGCCGATCAGCGCTTCGCGCAGGTCGTCCTGCCAGTTGCGCACGATCGCGGTCAGCTGCGCCTGAAGCGCCGCCTCGTCGACCTCGATGGCCTCGCCGGTGCGCGGGCGCACCAGCATGTGCAGCTGCGCCAGCGGCGACTCGCCCAGGGTGACGTTGGCGTCGACGTGATCGGCGCCCAGCGCGTCCTTGAGCATCGCCTCGACGCGCAGGCGCACCTCGGTGTTGTAGCGGTCGCGCGGCACGTAGGCGAGCACGGAGTAATAGCGGCCGTAGTGGTCGCGGCGCAGGAACAGGCGGCTGCGCACGCGCTCCTGCAGGCCGAGGATGCCGCTGGCGACCCGCTGCAGTTCGCCGCTGGACGCCTGGAAGAGCTCGTCGCGCGGCAGGGTCTCGAGGATGTGCTTGAGCGCCTTGCCGCTGTGGCCGGTGTCGGCCAGGCCGGACGCGCCCATGACCTGCTCGTGGCGGTCGCGCACGATCGGGATGTCCCAGGGCCGGCGGTTGTAGGCGCTGGACGTGTACAGGCCGAGGAAGCGCTTTTCGCTGATGGCCTTGCTGCCGCTGCGGTCGAAGCCGAGCACGCCGATGTAGTCCATGTAGCCCGGGCGGTGGATCGTGGAACGCGCGTTGGTCTTGGTCAGGATCAGCGGCTCGACGGTGCGGTCGGTGCGCTGCGCGCCGACCGTGCGCAGCAGCCGCGGCTTGCCGACGTCGCGGCCGCGCAGCAGGCCGAGCCCGCTGCCGTCGATCGCCTGCAGCACGTCGTCGCGGCCCTTGCGGACCACTTCGTACTCGCGGTAGCCGAAGAAGGTGAAATGGTTGTCGGCGGCCCAACGCAGGAAGGCCTGGATCTCGGCGCGCTCGGCGTCGGACACCGGCAGCGGCCCGTCGGACAGGCCTTCGGCCACCAGTTCCATGCGCGTGCGCATCGTGGCCCAGTCGGCGACGATGGTGCGCACGTCCTCGAGCACGCCGCGCACGGCGGCCTCGACGCGGGCGCAGCCTTCCGGCGACTGGCGGTCGATTTCCATGTGCATCAGCGATTCGGTCGTGCCCTCGCCCACGCCCTGCAGCTTGCCGCCGCGGTCGCGCTTGAGCGACACCACCGGATGGCCGAGCACGTGCACGCCGACTCCAAGCTCGGCGAGCGCCATGGTCACCGAGTCGACGAGGAAGGGCATGTCGTCGTTGGCGATCTGCAGCACGGTGTGCTGCGTCTCCCAGCCGTGGGTGGCCAGGGTCGGGTTGAACAGGCGGATGCTGGCCGTGCCCGGCTTGCGCTTGCCGAGGAAAGCGAGGAAATCGGCCGCCAGCGCCGCCCAGCCGTCGGCCTCGTGCACGCCGATCTCGTCTTCGCCCATGCGCTCGTAGAAGGCGGCCGCGAAGGCGCTGGCGTCGTCACCGCCGGCCTTGCCCACGCGCTTGCGCATGGCCGCCAGGACCGGGTCGAGCAGCCTGCCGTCGCGCGGCCGACCGCGGCGCTCGGCGTCGTTGCCGGCGGCCTTGCCGGCGGCCTTGCCGACCCTGGCCACCTTGCCGGACCTGGCGTCTTCGGCGGCGTGGGAGATTGCGGGGGCCTTCTTGCGAACAGTCATGTCGTCATCCGGATGCAATGAGGCCCGCGCACAAGGCACGGGCCGGGAGGTTTTTCAGGGTTCCGCCACCGCGCCGCCGCCGGTGAGGGCAATCGGCTCGGTACGCGGGCAATGGCAGGCTGTCGCCACGGGCTGCAGGTCGCTATGCGTCAGCGCAGCCCGGTCTCGTTCCGGGCAATCACCAGGCGCTGGATCTCGCTGGTGCCTTCGTAGATCTCGGTGATCTTGGCGTCACGGAAGTAACGCTCGATCGGCATTTCCTTTGAATAGCCCATGCCGCCGTGGATCTGCAGCGCCTGGTGGGTGATCCACATCGCGGCCTCCGAGGCGGTGAGCTTGGCGATCGCGGCCTCGTTGCTGAAGCGCTTGCCCTGCCCCTTCACCCAGGCAGCGCGCAGGGTCAGCAGCAGCGACGCGTCGAGCTTGCACTTCATGTCGGCGATCTTGGCCTGGGTCATCTGGAACGCGCCGATCGGCTGGCCGAAGGCCTTGCGCTCCTTCACGTACTCGAGCGTTGCCTCGTAGGCGGCGCGGGCGATGCCGATGGCCTGGCTGGCGATGCCGATGCGGCCGGCGTCGAGCACGCCCATGGCGATCCTGAAGCCCTGGCCCTCGTCGCCCAGCACGTCTTCGGCGCGGGCCACGTAGTCGTTGAATTCGATCTCGCAGGTGGCCGAGGCACGGATGCCGAGCTTGGGCTCGGTCTTGCCGCGGCTGAAGCCGTCGCGGGTGGTATCGATGATGAAGGCGGTAATGCCGCGCGCGCCCTTGTCGGGGTCGGTCATCGCGAACAGCACGATGTACTTCGCCACCGGGCCGGACGTGATCCAGCTTTTCTTGCCGTTGACCACATAGCTGCCGTCGGCCTGCTTCACGGCGCGGCAGCGCATGGCGGTGGCGTCGGAGCCGGACTGCGGCTCGGTGAGCGCGAAGGCGCCGATCTCACGGCCCTCGGCAATCGCACCCACGTAGAGCTGCTTCTGCTCTTCGGTGCCGTGGGTCAGGATGCCGTTGCAGAACAGCGAGTTGTTGACCGACATGATGGTGGAGTGCGCGGCGTCGGCCGCGGCGATCTCGACCATGGCCAGCACGTAGGCCACCGGGTCCATCCCGGCGCCGCCGTATTCGGCCGGCACCTCGATGCCCATGAGTCCGTTCTCGCCCAGCAGGCGGATGTTCTCGAGCGGGAATTCACCGGTCTGGTCGTGGTGTTCGGCACTCGGCGCGATCTTCTCCTGCGCGATCCGACGGGCCACGTCCTGAAGCATCAACTGTTCTTCGGTAAAGCTGAAATCCACGCCTGGCTCCTGAGTCGTGCCGCGCATGCGCGCGGCCGCTGTTGGCAAGGCCGCCATTCTAGCCTGCCTGCCGCGCGGCTTCGAGCCGTCCACCGGCTGGAAGCCGGCGCGATGCGCCCGGGTCGGCGCCCGACCCTGCTTGACCCTGCCCGGATCCCGTTGGACAATGCATCGCTGTATCGCGATGGGAAGATATATATGGACCTGGAAGCCTGGTCGAGCCATCTAAAGGTGCTGGCCGATGCCACTCGCGTGCGCCTGCTGGCGCTGCTCGACGGCGAGGAACTCACGGTCGCCGAACTCTCGGCCATCACCCGCCTGGCCCAGCCGCGCGTCTCCACCCACCTGGCGCGACTCAAGGAAGCCGGCCTCGTCCGCGACCGCCGCGCCGGCGTCTCCGCCTATTACCGCTTCGACGAAGACCGCCTGGACCCCGCGCAGCGGGCGCTATGGCAGACCCTGCGAGAGGGCAGCGACGATCCACTGCTGCGCCAGGACGCCGAGCGCGTGGCCGGCGTGCTGGCGATGCGGGCCGCCGATCAGAACTGGGCGGACTCGGTCGCAGGCGACATGGAGCGCCATTATTCACCAGGCCGCACCTGGGAGGCGATGGCGCGTTCGGCCCTGCCGCTGCTGGAAACCGGCGACGTGCTCGACATCGCCTCCGGCGACGGCGTGCTGGCCGAACTGCTGGCGCCCCATGCGCAGCGCTACGTCTGCATCGACGCCAGTCCGCGCGTGGTCGCCGCGGCGCAGGAACGCCTGAAGCGCTATTCCAATGTCGAAGTCCGCGAGGCCGACATGCACGCCCTGCCCTTCGCCGACGGCAGCTTCGACCTGGTGGTGCTGATGCATGCGCTGACCTACGCGGCAAAGCCCGCGCTGTCGGTGGCCGAGGCGGCCCGCGTGCTGCGTCCGGGCGGTCGCCTCCTGCTCAGCAGCCTGGCCCGCCACGGCCACCGCGCCGCGGTCGAGGCCTTCGGCCACATCAACCTGGGTTTCACCGAGAAGGAGCTGCGCCGCTTCGTCGACAAGGCCGGGCTGGTGCTGCAGTCCTCCGAGACGGTCACCCGCGAAAAGCGCCCGCCGCATTTCGAAG
Source organism: Luteimonas changyuni (assembly GCF_039548395.1). Classification (NCBI taxonomy): domain Bacteria; kingdom Pseudomonadati; phylum Pseudomonadota; class Gammaproteobacteria; order Lysobacterales; family Lysobacteraceae; genus Luteimonas; species Luteimonas changyuni. Next base: position 15,265 of record NZ_JBCLUZ010000033.1, on the reverse strand, counting down.
TCGTCTCCCTGATCGCGGGCAAGCCATGAGCCGGCTTCCCTGGCTCCACCCCGCGCGCGTGGCGCTGCTCGAGGCTGCGCTGGCCGAGCGCATCCTGGTCATCGACGGCGCGATGGGCACGATGATCCAGCGCCACCGGCTGGAAGAGGCCGACTATCGCGGCGAGCGCTTCGCCGATGGTTTCGACCGCCTGCACCCCGGCGACGGCATCGGCCATGACCTCAAGGGCAACAACGATCTCCTGACGCTGAGCCGCCCGGACATCATCGCTGCCGTGCACGATGCCTACCTGGCCGCCGGCGCCGACCTGGTCGAGACCAATACCTTCAACTCGACCGCGGTCAGCCAGTCCGACTACCACCTCCCGCACCTGGTGCGCGAGCTGAACCTCGAAGCCGCGCGCCTGGCGCGCGCCTGCTGCGACGCCGCGGAGGCTGCGACCCCCGACAAGCCGCGCTTCGTGATCGGCGTGGTCGGCCCCACCAGCCGCACGGCGTCGATCAGCCCCGATGTCAGCGATCCGGGCTTCCGCAACACCAGCTTCGACGCGCTGCGCGAGGACTACCGCGTGGCCATCGACGGCCTGATCGACGGCGGCGCCGACGTGCTGATGGTCGAGACCATCTTCGACACCCTCAACGCCAAGGCCGCGCTGTTCGCGATCGAGGAAGCCTTCGACGCCCGCGGCGCACGCCTGCCGGTGATGGTCTCCGGCACCATCACCGATGCTTCGGGGCGCACCCTCTCCGGCCAGACCGCCGAGGCCTTCCACATCTCGGTCTCGCATTCGCGTCCGCTGGCGGTGGGCCTGAACTGCGCGCTGGGGGCCAAGGACCTGCGCCCGCACGTCGAGACCCTGGCCCGGGTCGCCGACTGTTTCGTCAGCGCCCATCCCAACGCCGGGCTGCCCAACGCCTTCGCCGAATACGACGAAACGCCGGAAGAGACCGCCGCCACCCTGGAAGAGTTCGCGCGCTCCGGGCTGTTGAACCTCGTCGGCGGCTGCTGCGGCACCACGCCCGACCATATCCGCGCCATCGCTAACGCCGTCCACGGACTTCCGCCGCGCCGGCTGCCCGGGCTGCTGGAGGATGCGGCATGAGGCTTTTTGCCCTGATCCGCGCAAATCCGCGGCACAGAAACAGCGAGGTGTCGCGATGAGCACGCCCAGGTACACGCGGCTCTCGGGCCTGGAGCCGCTCGTGATCACCCCCGAGCTGCTGTTCGTCAACGTCGGCGAACGCACCAACGTCACCGGCAGCGCGAAGTTCAAGAAGCTGATCAAGGAGGACCGCTTCGAGGAAGCGGTCGAAGTCGCGCGGCAGCAGGTGGCCAGCGGCGCGCAGATCCTCGACGTCAACATGGACGAGGGGCTGATCGACTCGGCGAAGGCGATGACGCGCTTCCTCACGCTGATCGCGTCGGAGCCTGACATCGCGCGCATCCCGGTGATGGTCGACTCCTCCAAGTGGGAGGTGATCGAGGCCGGGCTGAAGTGCCTGCAGGGCAAGGGCGTGGTGAACTCGATCTCGCTCAAGGAGGGCGAGGCGCAGTTCGTCGAGCAGGCGCGCAGGGTGCTGCGCTACGGCGCCGCGGCCGTGGTCATGGCCTTCGACGAGGACGGCCAGGCCGACACCGCCGCGCGCAAGGTCGCGATCTGCACCCGCGCCTACCGGATCCTGGTGGACGAGGTCGGGTTCCCGCCCGAGGACATCATCTTCGACCCCAACATCTTCGCCATCGCCACCGGGCTGGAAGAGCACAACAACTACGCCGTGGATTTCATCGAGGCCACGCGCATCATCCGGGCGACGCTGCCGCACTGCCACGTCTCCGGCGGCGTCTCCAACGTTTCGTTCGCCTTCCGCGGCAACGAGACCGTGCGCCAGGCGATCCACTCCGTGTTCCTGTACCACGCGATCGCGGCGGGCATGGACATGGGCATCGTCAACGCCGGCGCGATGACGATCTACGACGACATCGATCCCGAGCTGCGCGAGCACGTCGAGGACGTCGTGCTCAACCGCCGCCCCGACGGCACCGAGCGGCTGCTGGCGCTGGCCGAGCGCTACAAGGGCAGCAAGGGCAAGCAGCAGGAAGAGGACCTCGCCTGGCGCGACAGGGACGTGCGCGCGCGCCTCAGCCACGCCCTGGTGCATGGCCTCGACCAGTACGTGGTCGAGGACACCGAAGAGGCCCGCCTGCTTTCGACGCGCCCGCTGGACGTGATCGAAGGCCCGCTGATGGACGGCATGAACGTGGTCGGCGACCTGTTCGGCGCCGGCAAGATGTTCCTGCCGCAGGTGGTGAAGTCGGCGCGGGTGATGAAGAAGGCCGTGGCCCACCTGCTGCCCTTCATCGAGGCCGAGAAGCTGCGCACCGGCGACACCGGCAAGAACAACGGCAAGATCGTGATGGCGACCGTCAAGGGCGACGTCCACGACATCGGCAAGAACATCGTCGGCGTGGTGCTGGCCTGCAACAACTTCGAAGTGATCGATCTCGGGGTGATGGTGCCGGCGCAGAAGATCATCGATACCGCGATCGCCGAGAACGCGGACATGATCGGGGTGTCCGGCCTGATCACGCCCTCGCTCGAGGAGATGGGCCACGTGGCGCGCGAGATGCAGCGCCAGGGCATGACCATCCCGCTGATGATCGGCGGCGCCACCACCTCGCGCGCGCACACCGCGCTCAAGATCGATCCGCATTACAAGTCGCCGACGATCTGGGTCAAGGACGCCTCACGCGCGGTCGGCGTGGCGCAGTCGCTGGTGTCGGCGGAGCTGCGCGCGCCGTTCGTGGCCGCCAGCGAAGCCGACTATGCCGAGATCCGCCAGCGCCACCGCAACCGCGGCGACGCCAAGCGGCTGGTCCCGCTGGGGAAGGCGCGCGGGCAGCGCTTTGATGGCGGCTGGGACGTCTATGTCCCGCCGCAGCCGAAAAATCCCGGCATCACCGTGTTCGACGACTACCCGATCGCCGACCTGGTCGACACCATCGACTGGACCCCCTTCTTCCAGGCCTGGGAACTGGCCGGCCGCTATCCGGCGATCCTGAGCGACGAGGTCGTTGGCACCGCCGCCAGCGAGCTGTATCGCGACGCCCGCGAAATGCTCGACACCATCATCGGCGAGAAGTGGCTGGCCGCGAAGGCGGTGTTCGGCCTCTTCCCCGCCAACAGCGTCGGCGACGACGTCGAACTGTATCTGCAAGAGGCCCAAGGCGTGGATGGGGGCAAGCTCGCGGAGGAAGGAGTCATCACCGTCCCCTTCCTCCGCCAGCAGGTCGACAAGCCCGTCGAACGCCCCGACTTCTGCCTCGCTGATTTCATCGCGCCGAAGGACACCGGCCTGCGCGACTGGATGGGCATGTTCGCGGTCACCGCCGGCATCGGCATCGAGCCGCACCTGGAGCGCTTCCGCGCCGACCACGACGACTACCGCGGCATCCTGCTCAAGGCCCTGGCCGACCGCCTGGCCGAAGCCCTTGCCGAACACCTGCACCGCCGCGTGCGCACCGGCTACTGGGGCTACGCGCCCGACGAAGCGCTGGACAACAACGCGCTGATCGCGGAGGCCTACCGCGGCATCCGCCCGGCACCGGGCTATCCGGCCTGCCCGGACCACAGCCCGAAGGAACAGCTGTTCCGCGTGCTCGACGCCACCAGCAACGCCGGCATGGAGCTGACCCACGGCTTTGCGATGCTGCCCACCGCCGCGGTGTCGGGCTATTACTTCAGCCACCCTGGCAGCAAGTACTTCGTGGTCGGCCGCGTGGGCAAGGACCAGGCGGCCGACTACGCCAGGCGCCGCGGCGTGCCCCTGGCCGAGGCCGAACGCTGGCTCGCCTCCAACCTCGACTACGATCCGGAATAGCCCGGCCCACGGCAGCACGATGACCCCCGATCCACGCACGACCGCGACCGTACCGGCCCTGCGGCTGTCGAGCTTCTACTTCACCTATTACGCGGCGCTGGGCGCGTTCACGCCGTACTGGGCGATGCACCTGCAGTCGCGCGGCATGTCCATCACCGCCATCAGCGTGATGATGAGCCTGTGGTACGCGACCCGCGTGGTCGCGCCCAGCGCCTGGGCAACGCTTGCGGCCGCCTCGCCACGCCCGATCCGCTGGCTGCGGATCGGCAGCGTGCTGACGGCGCTGAGCTTCGCCTGCTTCCTGCCGCAGCAGCCGGAATGGACGCTGTTCGCGGTGATGGTCGCGTTCTGCTTCTTCTACAACGCGGTGATGCCGCAGTTCGAGGCGATCACGCTCGGCCACCTCGGCGCCGCGGCCCACCGCTACGGCGCGATCCGGGTCTGGGGTTCGATCGGCTTCATCATCGTCACCACCAGCTTCGGCTGGCTGATCGAACACCACGGCGCAGCGGTCCTGCCGTGGGCGATGCTGCCCCTGTTCGTGCTGATGGCCGCGAGCGCGTTCGCGAATTCGGACGCGGGCCACGTCGGGCCGAAGGGCCCCGCGGGCCCGGGCTTCTGGAAGATCGCACGCCAGCCGCGGGTGGCGGCCTTCCTTGTCGCGTGCTTCCTGGAGCAGCTGTCCTTCGGCCCCTACTACACCTTTTTCTCGGTCTACATGGACAACCTGGGCTATGCGACCTCGACCCTGGGCCTGATGTGGACCGTGGGCGTGGTGTTCGAGGTCGCGGTGTTCTTCACCATCTCCGCCGTGTTTCGGCGCTGGGACCCGAGCTGGCTGCTGCTGGGTTCGATGGCCAGCGCCGTGCTGCGCTGGTGGGCGACCGCGCTGTGGCCGGAGAGCATGCCGGTCATGCTGGTCGCCCAGGCCACGCACGCGCTGAGCTTCGCGGCCTTCTTCGCGGCGGCGATGCAGCTGCTCGCGCGCCACTTCCCGGGCGCGCTCAACGGCCACGCCCAGGGCCTGTTCTACGGATTCTCGTCAGGCCTCGGCGGCGTCCTGGGCGCCCTCATCGCCGGCCAGCTCTGGCCCTACGGCGACGGCCGCGTTGCCTTCCTCGCCGCAGGCTGCTTCGCTCTGGTCGGCTGCGTCATCGCCTGGATCTGGGTCGTGCCCGCGCGGGTGCGCGCCCGGTAGAGCAAACGCTTTTGCCAAGGATCCCTACCAGATCAAGTCGTCCGGCACCTGGTACTTCGGATCGGCATACGGGTCGTCGTCGGCGGGCGCGTTCGGGTCGACCCTCAGGGCCACGGCCTTCGCGAATACGGCCTCGGCTTCGGCCAGCGTGTCGAGGGTCACCACGAGGTAGCGGCCGTTGAGTTGCACGACGCCGAGCTCACCGGCGTTGATCGCGCGCAGCTGCGCTTCGGTCACGTGCACGCGCTTGATCTTGCCGCCGTATTCGAAGTGGCGGACGTGCTCGGCGTCGGTGGCATTCAGGCCCTTGCCCTCAAGCAGCGCCGCGAGCTTCGCCTGCGCTTCGCGGCGCTGCCGCGCGGCTTCCTGCTTCTCGCGCTCGGCGCGGATGCGATCATCCTTCTCGCGCTGGGCCCGGATCGCGAAGGCCTTGGCGAGGTCGATATCCCCCGCAGGACCCGCGGCGCGACGGCGCCCGCCATCGCCGGGGCCCCTGCCGCCCTGCGGGCCTTTGGCACGCGGCGGACCCTTGCCGTCACGCGGGCCCCGCTCGTCCTGCGCGCCCTTGCCACTCTGTGGGCCCCGCCGGTTCCGGTGCTGCGCGCCGGGCGCGGCTGCGCCTGACGCCCTCGCACCCGGACCATCCTTCCCGCGGGGGCCCTTGGGCCTGTCCGGAGCCGGCGCCGGCTTGAAGCCAAGGCCCAGCAACTGGTCTTTCAGCGAATCGCTCATCGTTCTTCAGTAATGCGGCGGAGGTGGCTCATCGGCGGGATCGCCGGTCACTCCGGGACGGTTGGCGTGCAGTTCGTCGAGCGCACGGCGCAGCAGCGCGTCGTTGCGGCTCAGCTCGCGCCGGGCGTCGGCCAGCGCATCGCTGAGTTCGGCCAGCGCGTGCTCCTGGAAGGCCAGGCGGGTCTCCAGTTCCACCACGCGTGATTCAAGCCCGCTGGACATGGATCAGGCGGCCCGGACCGAGCGACCGCGGCCGATGCCGTAGTACGCCAGGCCCGCGCCTTCAGCGTCTTCGGGACGGTAGATGTTGCGGCCGTCGAAGACCGCGGCGTCGGCAAGCCGGGTACGCAGCTGCGCGAGGTCGACGCTGCGGAACTCCTTCCACTCCGTCACCACGATGAGCGCGTCCGCGCCTTCGAGCGCCGCCTGCGCCGACTCGCAGAGCTCCAGGTCGTCACGCTCGCCGAAGATCCGTCGCGCCTCGCCGGCGGCCTCGGGATCGTAGGCGCGCACGCGCGCACCGGATTCCCAGAGCTGCGCCAGCAGGCGACGGCTCGATGCATCGCGCATGTCGTCGGTGTCGGGCTTGAACGCCAGGCCCCAGACGGCAAAGGTCTTGCCCGCGATGCCCGCCTCGCCGTAGTGGCGCTGCACCAGCTCGTGCAGGTGGCCCTTCTGGCGCTCGTTGACCGCTTCCACCGCATCCAGCAGCAGCGGCTGGTGGCCGACCTGCTGGGCGGTGCGCGCCAATGCCTGCACGTCCTTGGGGAAGCACGAGCCGCCGTAGCCGGCGCCGGGATAGATGAAGTGCCAGCCGATGCGTGGATCCGAGCCGATGCCCTTGCGCACCATCTCGACGTCGGCGCCGACCTTCTCGGCGATATTGGCGATTTCGTTCATGAAGCTGATCTTGGTCGCGAGCATCGCGTTGGCCGCGTACTTGGTGAGCTCCGCGGAACGCACGTCCATGACCACGAAACGGTCATGGTTGCGGTTGAACGGCGCGTACAGGCGCTTGAGCCGCTCCACCGCGGCGGGGCTGTCGGCGCCTAGCACGATGCGGTCGGGGCGCATGCAGTCCTCGACCGCGGCGCCCTCCTTCAGGAACTCGGGGTTGGAGACGACGTCGAAGGCGATGTCGACGCCACGCGCGGCCAGGGCCGCGGCGATGGTCTCGCGCACGCGGTCGGCGGTGCCCACCGGCACCGTGGACTTGTCGACCACGATCGCCGGGCGCTCGAGGTGTTCGCCGATGGTGCGCGCCACCGTCAGTACGTACTGGAGGTCGGCGCTGCCGTCCTCGTCCGGCGGCGTGCCCACGGCGATGAACACCACCTCGCCGTGGGCGATGGCGCGCGCGGCATCGGTGGTGAAATCCAACCGGCCGGCGGCGTGGTTGGACTTCACCATCGGCTCGAGTCCCGGCTCGTAGATCGGGATGATCCCCTGGCCGAGGCGCTCGATCTTGCCGGCGTCGACGTCGACGCAGATCACGTCGTGGCCGACCTCGGCCAGGCAGGTACCTGTCACCAGGCCAACGTAGCCGGTGCCGAAGATGCTGACGCGCATGCGCTTACTCCGCCGGGGAATCCAGGATTTCGAGCAGCTCGACCTCGAACACCAGCGCGCTGCCCGGGGCGATCGGACCGCCCGGTGTGCCCATGTCGCCATAGCCGAGCTCGCTGGGCAGCCACAGCATGTACTTGCTGCCGGCCGGCATCAGCTGCAGGCCTTCCTGCCAGCCGGGAACCACGCTGGACAGGGTGAACACGGCGGGCTCGCCGCGATCGTAGGAGCTGTCGAACACGGTGCCGTCAACCAGCGTGCCCTTGTAATGCACGCTGACCCGGCTTTCGGGGCCGGGCTTGGGACCGTCGCCCTGCTCCAGCACCTTGTACTGGAGGCCGGACGCGGTGACCTCGACGCCTTCCTGGCCTGCGTTCGCGGCGAGGAATGCCTCGGAGGCCTCGCGGTTGCCCGCCGCCATCTTCGTCTGCATGCGCTGGCCGAAGGCTTCGAATGCCTGCCGCGCCTGCGCTTCGTCCATCAGCGGCTCCTCGCCGTTCATCGCCGTACGCATGGCCTTGACCAAGGCATCGAAATCGACCTCGTCCTTGATCTCGGAAAGCGTGCCACCGACCTGCAGGCCGATGGCGTAGCCCGCCTGGTGCTTCTCGGTCGGCAGGCCCTTGATGTCGAGCCCGGCGGCCGTCCCTTCGGCGGCAGTCCCTTCGGCGGCCGCGGCCTTGTCGGCCTCGGGATCGATCTTCTTGCAGGCGCCAAGGGCGACGAGGAGCGATGCGGCCAGCAGGCTGGTCGCAATGGTGCGGACGGCGGTGTTCATCGGTATACCTCGGAAAAAAGGGGTGGAGAGCCGCGGTCAGTGCAGCTGCAGGAGTTCGACGTCGAAGACCAGGGTGGAATTCGGGGGAATGCCACCCGGGGAGCCATTGCGGCCGTAGGCGAGTTCGGACGGGATCCAGAAGCGGTACTTGGCACCCACCGGCATCAGCTGCAGGCCCTCGGTCCAGCCGGCGATCACCTGGCCGAGGCCGAAGGTCGCCGGATCGTTGCGCTCGTAGGAACTGTCGAAGATGCTGCCGTCGAGCAGCTTGCCCTCGTAGTGCACGCGCACCCGCGAATCAGCGGTCGGGCGCGGACCCGAGCCCTGGCGCAGCACCATGTACTGCAGGCCCGAGCCCGTGGTCACCACGCCCTTGGCGGTCCTGTTGCCGGCGAGGAATTCGGCCCCTGCGGCGCTGTTCGCCTGCGCGGCGGCCTCGCTCTCGGCGCGGGCGCGCTCCTGCATGCGCGTACCGAAGGCCTCGCGGATCGTCGCCAGCTCGCCTTCGGCCAGCAGCGGCGTACCGCCGTCGAACATCGTGCCGACGCCGCGGGCGAACATCGCCAGGTCGAGCTCGTCCTTCACCGGTGCCAGCGAACGCCCGACATCGGCGCCCACGATCAGGCCGACCTTGTCGCGGTCCACCTCCGCCGGCACGCTGCCCGGCGCCATGCCGGGGACCTGCTGGCCGCTGCGGGCGGCAATCCGCTGCATCAGCGCCGGAGCAATCGCCGCGGCCTCGGCCTCGGTGATGAGCGGCTCACCCCCGTCGAGCGCGTGGGTCACGGCGCGCATGAATGCGTCACGGTCGATGTCCGGGCCGACAGCCTCGATCGACTGTCCAACGTCCATACCGATCATGTAGCTGTTCTTTTCGCGTTCCGTCGACGGCACGGCGTTCTCCTGTGCGATTGCGGGGGCCAGCGACAGGGCCGCGGCGAGGGACAGCGCGGCAAGGCCGCGCAGAGTGGATTTCATCGGGGGATGCTCCTGGACTCCGGCCGCGATCGGCGGCATCAAGCTGCCTATTGTCGCGGGCGCGGCCGGCGGCGGCAATCGCCGGCAGCCTGCCATCGGTTGGGTCGGGAAACGCTTGACCGTGCGTGTGGTGGTGTTATAGTTGCATACAACACCAGTCATCCAGAGCAGGACTTCCGCCATGGACCGCAAGCTCAGCCACAGCCTGACCGCACTGTCCGTCACCGGCATATGCCTGGCCGCCGCCCTGCTGGCATCCAGCCCGGTCGATGGCGACGGCCGCACCACGGGTCCTTCCGCGGTCGCCCTCGACGCGCCAGCCGATGACCCGGCGTCCGGCCGCCCCGCGCCTCGCGCCTCCAGGGGCGCACGCCGCGGACTGGCACTTCCCTACTTCTCCTTTGCCCACGGCATGCGCCGTATCGGAGGCTGAGTCATGTCCGGCATCCAATGGAGCGATGGCGCTCCCATCTACCGACAGCTGAAAGAGCGGGTCATCGCGATGATGCTCGATGGCCAGCTCAAACCGGGCGACGCCCTGCCTTCCGTGCGCCAGGTTGCCGCCGAATACCAGCTCAACCCGATCACGGTATCGCGCGCCTACCAGGAACTGGCCGATGAAGCCCTGGTGGAAAAGCGCAGGGGCCTGGGCATGTTCGTCACCGAGGAGGCGTCCAGAAAACTGCTGGGCAACGAACGCGACCGATTCCTGAATGAAGAATGGCCCCAGGTGCTGGAGCGAATCCGGCTCCTCGGCCTCTCGCCCGAAGACCTCCTGCGCGAAGGACACTCCGCATGAACGCACACGAATCCGCAGTCATCGACGCCCGCGGCCTGGTCAAGGCCTACAAGGGCAAGCCTGCCCTCGATGGCACCAGCTTCCGCATCGAACGCGGCCGCATCGTCGGCCTGATCGGCCCCAACGGCGCCGGCAAGACCACGGCGCTGAAGGCCATCCTCGGGCTGATCCCGTTCCGGGGCGAGCTGTCGGTTCTCGGCCGCGACCCGCGCAGCGATCGCAACCTGCTGATGAACGACGTCTGCTTCATCGCCGACGTTGCCGTGCTGCCGCGCTGGATGCGGGTGCGCGAGGCGATCGCCTTCGTCGAGGGCGTGCATCCGCGCTTCGACCGCGCCCGCTGCGAGCGCTTCTTGGCCAACACCAAACTGGACCCGAAGATGCGGGTACGCGAGATGTCCAAGGGCATGATCGTGCAGCTGCACCTGGCGCTGGTGATGGCCATCGACGCCCGCCTGCTGGTGCTTGACGAGCCCACGCTCGGACTCGACGTGCTCTACCGCAAGCAGTTCTACCAGCGCCTGCTGGAGGACTATTTCGATGAGGACAAGACCATCCTCATCACCACCCACCAGGTCGAGGAGGTCGAGCACATCCTTACCGATGCGCTGTTCATCCGCGACGGCCGGATCGTGCTCGACGCGCCGATGGACGAACTGGCCGCGCGCTTCACCGAAGTCCTGGTCAACGCAGACCAGGCCGAGGCCGCGCGCGCCCTGTCGCCGATCGACGAGCGCGCCCTGCCCTTCGGCAAGACCGTGATGCTGTTCGACGGCGCCGATCGCAGCGCCCTGGCCACCTTCGGCGAAACCCGTACCCCGGGGCTCGCCGACCTCTTCGTCGCCACCATGAAGGGAACCTACTGATGAACGCCACGACTGACAGCCTGCCGGTGGCCAAGTCCCCGGCGAACCGTACGCACCGCTTCAGCCTGCTGCTCAGGCGCGAGTACTGGGAGCACCGCGGCGGCTTCTTCTGGGCCCCCGTGATCGCCGCCGCGGTCTCGCTGCTGCTGACCGCGATCCTCTTCACCATCGCCCTGGTCGGCATGCGCAACGCCGACAGCGACGCGAAGTTCCACCTCGACGACGGCAGCACGATGTCGATCAACGGCCTCGACCTTGGCGTCCTGGCCGGACAGCTCAGCGCGGACGACAAGGCCCAGCTTGCCACCGGCATCGACCTGACCATGCTGCTCTCATCGGCCTGGCCGTTCATCGTCATGGTGTTCGTGATGTTCTTCTACTGCCTGGGCGCGCTGTACGACGAACGCAAGGACCGCAGCGTGCTGTTCTGGAAGTCGCTGCCCGTGTCCGATGGCGAGACCGTGCTGTCCAAGGTGGTCTCCGCGACGATCGCGGTGCCGCTGCTGGCGACGCTTGTGGCCATCGCCACCATGCTGGTCTTCCTGCTGCTCCTGAGCGCGGCGGTCATGTACCACGGCGGCAACCCGCTGGAGCTGATCTGGGGCCCGGGCCATGCGCTGACCATCTCGCTGTCCCTGCTGGCTGCGATACCGGTCTATGCGATCTGGGCGCTGCCCACCGTCGGCTGGCTGATGCTGTGCTCGGCCTGGGCGCGCAGCGTGCCCTTCCTGTGGGCGGTACTGCTGCCGGTGCTTTCCGGTGCCTTCGTGAGCATGTTCAGCGTGATGCGGCTGTTCAACCTCGACGCCCAGTGGTTCTGGAGCAACATCGTGGCGCGGATCCTGCTCGGCGTGGTGCCGCTGACGCCCTACGACCTGTCGCGCATGGACGGCGCCCAGATCGAAAGCAGCGGCATCGTCCAGCTGATCGAACCCGCGGCCGTCTACGGCAACCTGCTGCAGCCCGCGACCTGGATCGGCGCCGCCGCCGGCGTGGCCATGCTGCTGCTCGCCACCCGCCTGCGCCGCTGGCGCGACGAAGGCTGAGCCACGTGACGACTCCTGGAGGAATACCGATGACCATCACGATGCGCGCGTCCCACGCCCTTTCAGCCGCGCTGCTCTGCATGCTGGCCGCCGGCTGCAGCCCGGCAACCGATGCACAGCCCGCCACGGACGCAGCCGAGGCCAGCGAAGCCGATGCCGGGAAGACCTTCATCGGTCGCCAGGCCGCCAGGGCGATCGCCAACGCGAGCCAGGCGCTGAAATCGAAGAACCTGGGCCTCGGCGACGACTTCGCAATCACCATCAACGGGCGCGACTATGGCGGCGGGCACGGTAGCGAAGGGCTGCCCAAGGCCGAACTCACGCCCGAGGGCGAACTGCTGATCGAAGGCAAGGCGGTGCCGGCCAACGCGGAACAGCGCGCCCTGCTGCTTGCACATCGCCGCCACCTGGAAGACGTCGCCCTGGCCGGGATGGCCATCGGCGTCCAGGGTGCGGACGTCGCAGGCGCCGCGCTGACCGGGATCGGTGAAGCGGTGTTCGGCGGCGACGAGGGGCGCCAGGCCTATGAGGCACGGATCGAAGCCGAAGCGGACAGGATCAGGGACGAAGCGCTCAAGCTCTGCGCGCTGCTGCCGGCGCTGTACGACAGCCAGCAAGCGCTGGCCGGCGCGCTGCCCGCCTTCGCCCCCTACGCGACGATGACGCCCCGCGACATCGAGGACTGCGCGAGCCACGGCGACGACGACGCCGCCGGGGCAGGCGCGGGCGAAACCATCACCGCCTGACCCGTCCAACACCTGCGCCCCGCGGCGCGCCCGGGCCCTCCGCCCCCCGCCCCCCAGCACACGAGGTTATCGATGCGCATTCCAGCCACCACGCTCTCCCTCGCCCTCCTCTCCCTGGCGGCAGCGTCCGCCCCGGCCCTGGCCGACGACGACCGTGCGTGCAGGCACAGCGCGCCGCAATCGCTCGTGCTCGACATCGGCGATGCGCGCCTGGTCGAGTTCCGCATCGGCGCCAGCAAGCTGCGCCTCGACGGCAAGCCCGGCCAATCCGCCAGCCTGCAGGGACGCGCCTGCGCCTCGAGCGCGGACGACCTTGCGCGGCTGCAGCTGGAACAGTCCCGGGAAGGCGACCGCCTGGTCGTTCGCCTCAACCTCGAGCAACGCGACGGCTGGTCGTTCTTCGGCAACCACTACGCCTATTTCGACCTGTCGGGAACCGTTCCAGACGACATGCCGGTCGAGGTCTCGGTCGGCTCTGGCGATGCCTGGCTGCGCGACCTGTCCGAGCTCGGCCTCATCGTCGGCTCCGGCGACGCGGAAGCGCGGGGAATCCGCGGCGAAGTCCGGGCGACCGTCGGCTCGGGGGATATCACGCTGGAGGACATCGGCAGCCTGGACGGCGGCTCGATCGGCTCCGGCGACCTCGCGGCACGGAACGTCCGCGGCGACGCGCGGGTGGGCAGCATCGGTTCCGGCGACCTGGAGTTGCGCGGCGTCGGTGGCCGGGTCGGGATCGGTTCGATCGGTTCGGGCGATGCCGATCTCGATCGCATCGGCGGCGACGTGGAGGTGGGTTCCGTGGGATCGGGCGACATCGACGCCAGCGGGATCGGCGGCGACCTGCGCGTGCGTTCGCTGGGCAGCGGCTCGGTCGACCACGAAGGCGTTGCGGGCCAGGTCGACATTCCGCGCAAGCGCTGAGCTTCGACCTGGGAGCACCTGCAGCCACCATCGGCCAGCACTTGTGGGAGCGGCTACAGCCGCGATCGGGTCCTGCGGAGGCCGCTACCCGCATCAACCGCCGTCATGGATGCCGCCGCGGGTCAGCGCCAGCGGATCGAGCAGCGCGCGCAGCTTCGCCTCCGGCAGGCCGGTCGCCTCGACCGCCACCTCAAGCACCGGCCGCCCTTCGCGGTACGCCTGCTTGGCGATGGCCGCCGCCTTCTCGTAGCCGATCACCGGGTTGAGCGCGGTCACCAGGATCGGGTTGCGCTCCAGCGCCGCCCCGACGACGTCGCGCCGCACCTCCAGTCCATCGATCACCCGGTCGGCCAGCAGCCGCGACACCGCCGACAGCAGCTGGACCGACTCCAGCAGGTTGTTCGCGATCAGCGGCAGCGCCATGTTGAGCTGGAAATTTCCGGTCTGTCCCGCCACCGTCACTGCCACGTGGTGGCCCATCACCTGCGCGCAGGCCATCACCGTGGCCTCGGGAATGACCGGATTGACCTTGCCCGGCATGATCGAACTGCCCGGCTGCAGGGTCGGCAGCTCGACCTCGCCCAGCCCGGCCAGCGGCCCGGAATTCATCCAGCGCAGGTCGTTCGCGATCTTGATCAGCGCCACCGCCGCCGCATTGAGCTGGCCCGACAGCTCCACCGCGTCGTCCTGCGAAGCGATGCCCTCGAACTTGTCGATGGCGGATTCGAAGCGCGTGCCGGTTGCGTCGGACAGCGCGCGGGCGACGGCTTTACCGAAACGCGGATCGGCATTGATTCCGGTGCCGATCGCCGTGCCGCCGATCGGCAGTCGCCGCAGGCGCTTGAGCGTGTCTCCCAGCCGCGCTTCGGCCGACGCCAGCTGCGAGGACCAGGCGCCGAACTCCTGCGCAAAGGTCAGCGGCATCGCGTCCATCAGGTGCGTGCGCCCGGTCTTCACCACCTTGCGCAGCGAGCGTCCCTTGCGGTCGATGCGCTTGCGCAGGTGCTGCAGCGCCGGCAGCAGGTCTTCCACCACCGCCAGCTGCGCCGACACCCGCAGCGCCGTCGGCACGACGTCGTTCGAACTCTGGCCGAGGTTGACGTGGTCGTTGGGGTGCACCGCGCGCTTGCCCGCGCGCGTCGCCAGCGTTGCGATGACCTCGTTGGCATTCATGTTCGACGAGGTACCTGATCCCGTCTGGTAGACATCGACCGGAAAGTGCGCGTCGTGCTCGCCGGCCGCGACCTCGTTGGAAGCCTTGGTGATCGATGCCGCCAGGCCCTTGGGCAGCAGCCCGAAGCCCGCGTTGGCCTCGGCCGCCGCGGCCTTGAGCAGCCCCAGCGCACGGATGAAACCACGCGGCATCGGCCGCCCGCTGACCGGGAAATTCTCCACCGCGCGCTGCGTCGACGCGCCCCAGAGTGCATCGGCGGGCACTTCCAGCTCGCCCATGCTGTCGTGCTCGATCCGGAAACCCTTGGCAGCCATGACGTCCTCCATTAGTGATGCATTGGAGGATACGCCGGTGATCGTAGGCTCCCTGATGACGGGGACGTGCATGGCAATACCTGGATGGCGACACCGCTGGGATGACGGCATTTGGATGACGGCATTTGGATGGTTAGCGCCGCGGGGGGGGGGGGGGGGGGGGGGGGGGGGGGGGGGGGGGGGGGGGGGGGGGGGGGGGGGGGGGGGGGGGGGGGGGGGGGGGGGGGGGGGGGGGGGGGGGGGGGGGGGGGGGGGGGGGGGGGGGGGGG
>NZ_JBCLUZ010000032.1:0-45269 GCF_039548395.1 Luteimonas changyuni | reverse complement strand
GGCCACGCCACGTCACACCACGGCCACGATCGAGCGCGCGCCCGCTCTTGATCTTCGACCCGAAGCAGGAAAACGCCACGGCCCGTCCCGTGCACAGGGGGTGTGCGTACAGCCGGCCATGGATGGCCGGCGGCCGGCCTTGGGAGCAGGACGCGGACAGGCCGGGGGAGCACACCCCCTGTGTGCGGGACGGGCAGCGCGGGCTAAAACGGAGAAATGCACGGGACGGGCAGCGCGGACCACAACGGAGCTCACGCCGCAACAACGTGCTCCAACTGTCACGTCAGCACCCCGGAGCCGCGAGAAGAACCAGCCACTCCGCCGGGTCGGCCGTACGCCTCTCTCCCTCACTTGGGAGAAGAACCCAAAAAAACGGCGCCCATCGGGCGCCGTCTTCATCTGCAGCCCGGCCTCGCCTCAGCCGCGGGCGGCCATCGGCACCCAGTCGCGATTCTCGGGACCGGTGTAGTTCGCGCTCGGACGGATGATCTTGCCGTCGATGCGCTGCTCGATGACGTGCGCGCTCCAGCCGCTGGTGCGCGCGATCACGAACAGTGGCGTGAACATCGCCGTCGGCACGCCCATCATGTGGTAGCTCACCGCGCTGAACCAGTCGAGGTTGGGGAACATCTTCTTGGCGTCCCACATCACCGACTCCAGGCGCTCGGCGATGTCGTACATCGTGTTGTCGCCCTGCTCTGCCGACAGCTCCTTCGCGACCTCCTTGATGATGCCGTTGCGGGGATCGGAAACGGTATAGACCGGGTGGCCGAAGCCGATCACGACTTCCCTGCGGCCAACGCGCTCGCGGATGTCGGCCTCGGCCTCGTCCGGCGAGTCGTAGCGCTGCTGGACCTCGAACGCGACCTCGTTGGCGCCGCCGTGCTTGGGCCCGCGCAGCGCGCCGATCGCACCGGTGATGCAGGAATGCATGTCGCTGCCGGTGCCGGCAATGACGCGCGAGGCGAACGTGGAAGCGTTGAACTCGTGCTCCGCATACAGGATCAGCGAGGTGTGCATCGCGCGCACCCAGCTCTCGCGCGGCGGCTCACCGTGCAGCAGGTGCAGGAAGTGCCCGCCGATGGAGTCATCGTCGGTCTCGACGTCGATGACCCGGCCGTTGTGGCTGTAGTGGTACCAGTACAACAGGATGGAACCCAGCGAGGCCATCAGCTTGTCGGCGATGTCGCGCGCTCCGGGATGGTTATGGTCGTCCTTCTCCGGAGAAACGCAGCCCAGCACCGAAACGCCGGTACGCATCACGTCCATGGGGTGCGCCGAAGGCGGCAGCTCCTCCAGCGCCGCCTTGACCGCGGCCGGGATGCCGCGCAGCGACTTCAGCTTCGCCTTGTAGCCGGCCAGCTCGGCCTTGGAGGGCAACTTGCCGTGGACCAGCAGGTAGGCGACCTCTTCGAACTCGGCCGTGGTGGCGAACTGCGTGATGTCGTAGCCGCGGTAATGCAGGTCGTTGCCGCTGCGGCCGACGCTGCACAGCGCGGTGTTGCCGGCGGCGGTTCCGGACAGGGCCACCGACTTCTTCGGCTTGGGCAGGGTGCTGGGGGTTTCGCTCATCAGGTACTCCGTAGCAACGTGTGTGGGTCGCGCAGCGCGCGTGCCGGCGTGGTGGGTCAGTCGGTCGAGAACAACGTGTCGAGCTTGTCCTCGTAGGCGTGGTAGCCGAGGAAGTCGTACAGCTCCGCGCGCGTCTGCAGGGTGTCGACGATGTTCTTCTGCGTGCCTTCGCGGCGTACGGTCTCGTAGAAGTTCAGCGCCGCCTTGTTCATGGCGCGATAGGCGCCGCAGCAGTAGAGCGCGATGTCGACGCCGGCCGAGCGCAGCTCGTCGGTGGTGAAGAACGGGGTGGAGCCGAACTCGGTGAGGTTGGCCAGGATCGGCACCTTCACCGCGTCCTTGAACCTGCGGTAGTCCTCGAGCGACTTCATCGCCTCGGGGAAGATCATGTCGGCGCCGGCCTCCACGTAGGCGATCGCGCGCTCGATGGCGGCGTCGATGCCCTCCACCGCGGCGGCGTCGGTGCGCGCCATGATCACGAAGCCGGCCTCCGTGCGACCGTCGACGGCGGCCTTGACCCGGTCGACCATCTCGCCCTTCGACACCACTTCCTTGTTTGGACGGTGGCCGCAGCGCTTCTGGCCGACCTGGTCCTCCATGTGCACGGCGGCGACGCCGGCGCGCTCGAAGCTGCGAACGGTGCGCGAGATGTTGAAGGCACCGCCCCATCCCGTGTCGATGTCGACCAGCAGCGGCAGCCCGGTGGCCTCGACGATGCGGCGGGCGTCGATCAGCACGTCCTCCATGGTCGAAATGCCGAGGTCGGGCATGCCCAGCGAGTTCGCGGCGACGCCGCCACCGGACAGGTACAGCGCCTTGTAACCGGTGCGTTTGGCCATCAGGCCGGCATAGGCGGTGATGGCGCCCATCACCTGCAGCGGGGATTCGTCGGCGACGGCGGCGCGGAAGCGTGTGCCTGCGGAAACATGCTCGGACATGGGAAATTCTGCGTAGGGGATCGGCACCATTCTAACGGAGCAGGCAGGCGCCAATCCCGCCGCCGTGGGCGCAACCCCGGCCGCCCCGCCGGAGCGCGCCACTGCGCAGCCTTCGGGACCTCAGCTGCCGGCGTCGGCACCACGCTTGATCGCATCGGCGATCGCGCCGAGCGCCCCCGGATCATCGAGGGTCGACAGATCGCCCGGATCGCGATGCTCGGCCAGGGCCTGGATCGAGCGCCGCAGCAGCTTTCCCGAGCGCGTCTTGGGCAGCGACGCGACCACGTAGACCCGCACCGGGCGCGCGATCGCGCCGAGCTGTTCCACCACCCTGGCCTGCATCTCGTGCGCGGCCAGCGCCGCGTCGGCGGCCTGCCTAAGCGTGGCGAACACCACCGGCACTTGGCCCTTGATCTCGTCGTGCACGCCGATCACCGCGACCTCGGCCACGCTCGAATGGCCCGACACCGATTCTTCGATCTCGCGCGTGCCCAGGCGGTGCCCGGCCACGTTGATCACGTCGTCGGTGCGCCCGAGGATGTACGCGTAGCCGTCCTCGTCGCGGATCGCCCAGTCCAGCGAGCTGTAGAGCGGCTCCCTGAAATGACTGAAGTAGCTGGCGATGAAACGCTCGTCGTTGCGCCAGACCGTGCTCAGGCATCCTGGCGGCAGGGGCGGCTGGATCACCAGCACGCCCTTCTCGCCGGCCGGCGCGTCCTCGCCGGTGATCTCGTTGATCACCCGCAGTTTGTAACCCAGGTTCGGCAGGCCCGGTGAGCCCAACTTGACCGGCTTCATGTCCAGCCCCGGCATCAGGGTCAGCACCGGCCAGCCGGTCTCGGTCTGCCAGTAGTTGTCGATCACCGGCTTGCCCAGCACGCCGGTGATCCAGCGCGCGGTCGGCTCGTCCAGCGGCTCGCCGGCCAGGAACAGGTACTCCAGCTTCGACAGGTCGCGGTCGGTGATGTAGGACGTGTCGTGCTTCTTCAATACCCGCAGCGCGGTGGGCGCGGAGAACAGCGTGCGCACGCCGTAGCGTTCGCACAGCTCCCACCAGATGCCCGGATCCGGCCGGGTCGGCATTCCCTCGTAGATGATCGAGGTGGCGCCCGCGACCAGCGGCCCGTAGACGTTGTAGGAGTGCCCCACCACCCATCCGATGTCGGAGGTGGAGAACATCACCTGGCCGGGCCGGATGTCGTAGACCGCCCACATCGACAGCGCCAGTGCCACCGCGTATCCGCCGACGTCGCGCTGCACGCCCTTGGGCGTGCCGGTGGTCCCGGAGGTATAGAGGATGTAGCTGGGCTCGTTGGACTCCAGCCACTGCACGGGCACCTGTGCCTCTTCGTGGCCGCGCCGCAGTGTCGCGTAGTCGAAGTCGCGCCCCTCCTGCATCGTCACGTCGGCCAGCCCGCGGCTGACCACCAGCACGCGCGCCGGCGGATGCGCGGCCTGGGCCAGTGCCTCGTCCACCAGCGGCTTGAACGGGATGACCTTGCCGCCGCGGCTGCCGGCATCGGCGCAGACCAGCACCTTCGGCTCGGCATCGTCGATCCGCAGCGCCAGGTTCTTCGAGGCGAAGCCGCCGAACACCACCGAGTGGATCGCGCCGATGCGCGCGCAGGCCAGCATCGCCACCACCGCATCCACCGTGTGCGGCATGTAGATAACCACCCGGTCACCCTTGCCCACGTCCAGCGAACCGAGCACGGCGGCGAACACGTTGACCTCGCGATGGAGCTCGCGGTAGCTCAGCTCGCGCACGCTGTCGGTCTCGGTGGAGTAGCCCACCAGCGCGAGCTGGTCGCCGCGCTCCTCCAGGTGCCGGTCGACCGCGTTGTAACAGAGGTTGGTCTCGCCGCCGACGAACCAGCTGCGGAACGGCGGGTTGGAGTAGTCGAGGATCTTCTCCGGCGCCTTGTGCCAGTAAATGGCTTCGGCCTGCTCGGCCCAGAAGGCCTCCGGCGCCTCGACCGAACGCCGGTACACGTCTTCGTAGCGCATGACGATCTCCAATGCTCCGATCGAGGCTAGTCCGCCAAGGGCCCCCGTGCGCTACGACGTTGGTCGAATGCCTTGCCGCGCAATGTCCGGGCGGGACGCGGGAGGGTCTTCTCCGGAGTCCGGGGCGCCGGCGCGCGTGCTGGGGCGCTAGGGCGCTTGGAGCGCTGGGGCGCCTCAGGGGGGCGATGGTGCGCACTCCGTGATGGTCCGGGCTGCCCGTCCTGTGCCCAGGCGGTGTGCTCCCCCGGCAGTTTCCGCGTCCTGCTCCCACTGCCGGCCGCCGGCCATCCATGGCCGGCTGTGCGCACACCCCCTGGGCACGGGACGGGCCGTGGCGTTCTTCGGCTTCGCGGGGGAAGAGCAAAAGCGGGCGCGCGTGCAGCCGGACCGTAGTCGTCCGGTCCGGGGAAACTTCGACCGACCAGGACGTAGCGCACGCTCGCTCCACCAGACCGCCCCGAAGGTCCGGGCCCGCCGTGGATGCAGGGGGGATGCCCAGAGCCGGCCATGGATGGCCGGCGGCCGGATGATGGGAGCAGGACGCGGAGACATCTGGCTGGGCATCCCCCCTGCGTCCGCGGCGGGCAGCGCGCCCCCGACCGGGAGCAAGCCAAACGAAAACGACCGGGCCTGGCCCGGTCGTTTCGATGCGGCATGCGGGACGGAGCCCGCGGCGATGTCAGCCCAGGAGGTGGGCGACGCCGGCGCGCTCTTCCTCGAGCTCGGCCAGGGTCTTGTCCATGGCGGCACGGCTGAAGTCATCGACCTCCAGGCCTTCGACGCGGGTGTATTCGCCGTTTTCGGTGATCACCGGGACGCCGTAGATCACGCCCTCGGGAATGCCATAGCTGCCGTCGGACGGCACGCCCATGGTCACCCACTTGCCGTTCGAACCCAGCACCCAGTCGCGGATGTGGTCGATGGCGGCGTTGGCGGCCGAGGCGGCCGACGACAGGCCGCGGGACTCGATGATCGCCGCGCCGCGCTTGCCGACCTGCGGGATGAAGTCGCTGGCATTCCAGTCGGCGTCGTTGATCCGGTCCTTCAGCGATTCGCCCTTGACGGTGGCGAAGCGGTAGTCGGGATACATGGTCGGGCTGTGGTTGCCCCAGACCACCAGCTTCTCGATGTCGCCCACGGCCACGCCGGCCTTGTTGGCGAGCTGGCTCAGCGCGCGGTTGTGGTCCAGGCGCAGCATGGCGGTGAAGTTGCCGGCCTTCAGGTCCGGCGCCGACTTCATCGCGATGTAGGCGTTGGTGTTGGCCGGGTTGCCGACCACCAGCACCTTGACGTCGCGCGACGCGACCTTGTTCAGCGCCGCGCCCTGCGCTGTGAAGATCTTGGCGTTCTCGAGCAGCAGGTCCTTGCGCTCCATGCCGGGGCCGCGCGGGCGGGCACCGACCAGCATCGCGATGTCGGCGTCCTTGAACGCGACTTCCGGATCATCGGTGCCGACCATGCCGGCCAGCAGCGGGAAGGCGCAGTCCTCAAGCTCCATCATCACGCCCTTGAGCGCGGCCTGGGCCTTCTCCATCGGCAGTTCGAGCATCTGCAGGATGACGGGCTGGTCGCGGCCCAGCATCTCGCCGGAAGCGATGCGGAACAGGAGGGCATAGCCGATCTGGCCGGCGGCGCCGGTGACGGCAACTCGGACGGGGGTCTTCATGTGGGTGGCTCCGGATACGTGGGACTGGAGGGAACGGAAGGCGCGAGGACCTGACGGCTGGCGGCCGGGACCGTGACGGCCCCGGCCACTGTCGGCCGGCTCAGGACAGTTCGGCGAAGAATTCCTGGATGCGCGCGAGGCCAGGCGCCAGCTGCGGCGTCGGGCAGGTGTAGCTGATGCGCAGGCCGCGCGGCTCGCCAAACGCCGAGCCCGGCACGCAGGCCACGCCCTTGGCTTCGAGCAGCGCGTTGCACAGGTCGACGTCGTTGGCAATGACCTTGCCGTCGTGCGACTTGCCGAAGGCGCAGCTGATGTCGGGGAAGGCATAGAACGCGCCCTGCGGCACCGGGCAGACCACGCCGGGAATGGCGTTGAGCGCGGCCACGACCTGGTCACGCTTGGCCTGGAACTCGGCGCAGCGCTCGGCCGGCACGTCCTGGGGGCCGGACAGCGCGGCCGTGGCGGCGGCGGCCACGACTTCCGGCAGGCTGGTGATGTGGTTCGAGTTCATCACCGTCACCGCCTGCGCCACGACCTCGGGGCCGGCCATCAGGCCGACGCGCCAGCCCGGCATGCCATAGGTCTTGGACAGCGAATCGACGAAGATCACGCGGTCGCGCAGCTCGGGGCGCGCCTGCACGAAGTTGTGGTAGCCGAGATCGTCGAACACCATCTTGTTGTAGATGTCGTCGGTGATGATCCATGTATCGGGGTGGCGCACGATGACGTCGGCCAGCGCGGCGATCTCGTCCTTCGTGTAGACCATGCCCGTCGGGTTGGACGGGTTGTTGAACAGGAACACCCTGGGCTTCTTCGCCAGCGCGGCGTCGAGCTGGGCCGGGGTGAGCTTGTAGTCCTGCTCGGGCGGGCACGGCAGCAGCTGGATGTCGGCGCCGACGATCTCGGCGATGTCCATGTAGCTGGTCCAGTACGGCGTGGCGAAGGCGAAGCCGTCGCCCTCGTCCAGCAGCGCTTCGGCCAGGTTGTACAGGATGTGCTTGGCGCCGACGCCGGTCGCGCAGTTGGCGCGCGTGTAACCGGTGAGTCCAAGGCCATCCATGTGCGCGATGAACGCGTCAAGCAGGGCGTTGGCGCCGCGATTGTTGCCGTACTGGCCGGAATCGGACTCCAGCGACCTGCGCGCGGCGTCGTAGACGTGCTCGCCGGGCAGGAAGTTGGGGACGCCGATCGAGAAGCTGATGATGTCGCGGCCTTCGGCCTTCAGGCGCTGGGCCGTCTCGGCCACGACCATGATCGCGCTGGGCTTGGCGCGACCCATGCGCTTTGCAAGCTTGGGCATTGCGGGAACCTCGGGATTCTGGGAGGGATTCTGGGGAGTCCGGGACGCGATGCGCGGCTGTCCGCTGCACGCGCGGCAGCCGCCCATTCTAGCATCGCGCCCTGTCCGGCCCGGCTCGGGCCGGCATCGCTCAGGCCGACATCACCTTGTTCCACTCGGCCACGCGGTCGGCCTTCGCGGCCAGGACCGCGTCGGCATCGCCCTCGATCTTCACCGACTTGATGGCATCGCCCTGCTTGACGGCATCGACCACGTCCAGGCCCTCGGTGACCTTGCCGAACACGGTGTGCTTGCCGTCCAGCCAGTCGGTCTTGATATGGGTGATGAAGAACTGGCTGCCGTTGGTACCCGGGCCGGCATTGGCCATCGAGAGCACGCCGCGGTCATGCTTCACGCCATTGTCGGTCTCGTCCTCGAACTTGTAGCCGGGACCACCGGTGCCGGTGCCCTTGGGGCAGCCGCCCTGGATCATGAAGTCCGGGATCACCCGGTGGAAGCCCAGGCCGTCGTAGAAGCCGCGCTTGGCGAGATTGACGAAGCTGGCAACGGTCAGCGGGGCCTTGTCGGCGTAGAGCTCGACCTTGATCTGGCCACGGTCGGTGTCGAAAACGGCGTTCAGGGACATGTTGGAACTCCTGCAGTGGGGTTGAAAAGCTGGCCGAGGGCGTCGCCACCGGCCTCCGGGCTGAGATGGAGCCGCCAGGGCGGTTTCGCAATACTTTTGCGCCGGCCTGGAACGCAGTATAATGATCGGCTCACCCGAACCAGGTCCCGCGCGCCCTGCCCCAAGAAGGCACGAGGTGCGGTTTTCCCGATGTCCATCGAACGCCTCCGCAACATCGCCATCGTCGCCCACGTCGACCACGGCAAGACCACCCTCGTAGATTGCCTGCTCAAGCAGTCGGGCACGTTCAATGAACGCACGGTCATGACCGAGCGCGTGATGGACAGCAACGACCAGGAAAAGGAACGTGGCATCACGATCCTGTCCAAGAACACCGCCATCAACTGGAATGGCAACCGCATCAACATCGTCGACACCCCTGGACACGCCGACTTCGGTGGCGAGGTCGAGCGCGTGCTGTCGATGGTCGACTCGGTGCTGATCCTGGTCGATGCGATGGACGGGCCGATGCCGCAGACGCGCTTCGTGACCCAGAAGGCGTTCGCGATGGGCTTCAACCCGATCGTGGTGGTCAACAAGATCGACCGCCCCGGCGCGCGCCCGGACTGGGTGATCGACCAGGTGTTCGACCTGTTCGACAAGCTCGGCGCCACCAACGAGCAGCTCGATTTCCCGATCGTCTACGCCTCGGCGCTGCATGGCTACGCCAGCCTCGACGACAGCGTCCGCGACGGCGACATGACTCCGCTGTACGAAGCGATCATGAAGCACGTCCCGGCGCCGACGGTGGACCCCGATGGCCCGTTCCAGATGCGCATCAGCCAGCTGGACTACAACAACTTCGTCGGCCTGATCGGCATCGGTCGCATCCAGCGCGGCACGGTGCGGACCAACATGCAGGTGAGCGTGGTCGACCGCCACGGCAAGAAGCGCCAGGCCAAGGTGCTGCAGGTGCTGGGCTTCCTGGGCCTGGAGCGCGTCGAGGTCGAGAGCGGCAAGGCCGGCGACATCCTCGCCCTGTCCGGCATCGCGGACCTGTCGATCTCCGACACCATCTGCGCGCTGGACACGCCCGAGGCGCTGCCCGCGCTGACCGTCGACGAGCCGACCATCAGCATGACCTTCCAGGTCAACAACTCGCCGTTCGCCGGCAACAAGGACCGCAGCGGCGGCAAGTTCATCACCAGCCGCCAGATCCGCGAGCGCCTGGAGCGCGAGACGCTGCACAACGTCGCGCTGAAGGTCGAGGAAGGTTCGGATCCGGACAAGTTCCTGGTCTCCGGCCGCGGCGAGCTGCATCTGTCGGTGCTGATCGAGACCATGCGCCGCGAGGGCTTCGAGCTCGCCGTGTCGCGTCCGGAAGTCATCATCAAGACCATCGACGGCCAGCAGATGGAGCCGGTCGAGCAGCTGGTGATCGACATCGAGGAAATCCACCAGGGCGGCGTGATGGAGAAGCTCGGCATCCGCAAGGGCCAGCTGAAGAACATGGAGTCCGACGGCAAGGGACGCGTGCGGCTGGACTACATGATCCCGGCGCGCGGCCTGATCGGCTTCCAGAACGAGTTCAAGACCCTGACCCAGGGCACCGGGCTGCTGTTCCACGTGTTCGACCATTACGGCCCGAAGGAACAGGGCGCGATCGCCAAGCGCAGCAATGGCGTGATGATCGCCAACGCGCCGGGCGCGACCCCCGCGTACTCGCTTGGGCCGCTCGAAGAGCGCGGCAAGCTGTTCGCGGCCGAGGGCGACAACGTCTACGAGGGCCAGCTGATCGGCATCCACTCCAAGGACAACGACCTCACCGTCAATGCCATCAAGACCAAGCCGCTGACCAACATGCGCGCCTCCGGCAAGGACGACGCCATCAAGCTGACGCCGGCGATCAAGTACACGCTGGAGCAGGCCCTGGACTTCATCGAGGACGACGAGCTGGTCGAGGTCACCCCGAAGGAAATCCGCCTGCGCAAGAAGCACCTCAGCGAAACCGACCGCAAGCGGGCCAGCCGCTCGGCGTGAGCGCGGCGCTGTTGCCGGGGTGGCGGGCCGCCGCCGCCCCGACCGTGGCACGCCACCCTGTGCTTCATCGGCTATGACGCCAGGCCCCGGGCGAATGACCGCTGACCGGCGCCGCGCTCCGCAGGCGCCCCTCCAGCCCGGACGTTCCCGGCCCTCCAGCGGCGGCAGCGGCCGTTGATCCGGCGACCGTCCCCGCTGCTCAGGCCCTGGCGGGGACCTTCAGCTGTTCGTGCTTGCGCACGATCAGCATCGCGATCTCGAGCGACTGCTCGTAGTTGAGGCGCGGATCCACCATCGTGCGGTATGCGCGCTCGAGGTCGCACTCGGCGAGGTCGCGCGCGCCGCCGGTGCATTCGGTCACGTCTTCACCGGTGAGCTCGAGGTGCACGCCGCCCAGCCTGGTCCCCGCGGCCGCGTGCAGGTCGAAGCTCTGCTCGATCTCGCTGCGGATGTTGTCGAAGCGCCGCGTCTTGTAGCCGTTGCTGGTCGACTCGGTGTTGCCGTGCATCGGGTCGCAGATCCACAGTACGCGACGCCCCTCCCGCTTGACGGCCTCGAGCAGCGGCGGAAGCCGCTCCGCGACCTTGCCTGCGCCCATGCGGCAGATCAGGCCAAGCCGCCCCGGCTCGTCCGTTGGATTGAGCAGGTCGACCAGGCGAAGGAGTTCATCCGGCGCCGTCGACGGGCCGATCTTCACCGCCACCGGATTGCGGATCCCGCGGAAATACTCGGCGTGGGCACCGCCGGCGGCCGCGGTGCGCATGCCGATCCACGGGAAGTGGGTGCTGAGGTTGAACCAGCCCCACTGCCGCGGCACCTCGCGCGTCAGCGCTTCCTCGTAGGGCAGCAGCAGTGCTTCGTGCGACGTGAAGAAGTCGACCCGGTTGAGGTTGTGGACCTCGGTGCCGGACAGGGTCTCCATGAAGCGCACGGCTTCGCCGATGTTGCCCACCATGCGCTGGTAGTCCTCGGCCATTGGCGACTGCGTCACCCAGCGCAGGTCCCAGTACTCGGGGTGGTGGAGGTCGGCAAAGCCGCCATCGATCAGCGCGCGCACGAAGTTCATGGTCATCGCCGAGCGCGCATGCGCCTTGACCATGCGCCGGGGATCGGGAATGCGGGAGGCCGGCGTGAACTCGGGGCCATTGACCATGTCGCCGCGATAGCTCGGCAGGGTGACATCGCCACGGGTTTCGGTATCGGCCGAGCGCGGCTTGGCGTACTGGCCGGCGAAGCGTCCCACCCGCACCACCGGCAGGCGCAGGCCGTGCACGAGCACCAGGCTCATCTGCAACAGGACCTTCAACCGGTTGGAGATCACTTCGGCGCTGCAATCGCTGAAATTCTCGGCGCAGTCCCCACCCTGCAGCAGGAACCGCCGCCCCTCCTGGGCCTCCGCCAGCTGCTGCTTGAGCGCCATGATTTCCCATGAGGTCACCAGCGGCGGAAGCGCCCGGACCTCGTCCTGGACGCGCGCCAGCTCGCCGGCGTCCGGGTAGGTGGGCAGCTGCAACGCGGCGCGGCCGCGCCAGCTTCCTGGCGCCCAGGCTTCGGCGATGTTCACGGCTTGGAGGTTTCGTTCTTTAGCGGGCATTGGAGTTCGCGGTTGTTGCACTGCAGCGACAGCCATCATCCGCCGCCGCGCCGCGTATCGCAATGGTCCTCAGCGACGGCTTCGCGTACGGAAGGCGGCGACCACGAACAGCGCCGCCAGCAGCACGAACCACACCAGGCTCCACGCCGGCATCGACAGACCGAGGAAGGTCCAGTCGACGTTGCCGCAGTCGCCGCTGCCCGTCAGCACCTTGCGTATCACGTTGCCGGTCGACATGGTTTCGCGCATGAACGACAGCGGCGGGCCGCAACCGGGGATCTCCGGTGGGTTGTACTGCATCCAGACATGACGCCCGGCAATCGCCATGCCGACGGCGGCAGCGAGAAAGCCGAGGACTCCGTAGAACGCCCTGGTCCCTGCCCCGCGCGGCGCGTGCAGGGCCGCAAGCAGGAAGACCAGGCCCAGCGCGGCGAACGCGATGCGCTGGAAAATGCACAGCGGGCACGGCTCGAGGCCCCAGGCGAACTGGGAGTAGACGGCAAAGCCGATCAGCGCGACGCAGATCGCAAAACCGGCGAAGCCTTGCTGGCGGAATGACCAGCGCAACGGATTCAGGGTCATAAACAGGCTCGCGCGAAACGGACGCCAAGATAACAAAAACCCCGGCGGATGGCCGGGGTTCCTGCAAAGCGGACGGCTGCGGCAGTTACTCCGCCGCGACTTCCGGCCGGTCGACGAGCTCGACGTAGGCCATCGGTGCATTGTCGCCGTCGCGGAAGCCGCACTTGATGATGCGCAGGTAGCCGCCCGGACGCTCGCGGTAACGCGGGCCCAGGTCGACGAACAGCTTGCCCACGGCTTCCTTGTCGCGCAGGCGCGAGAAGGCCAGGCGGCGGTTTGCAACGCCGTCGGTCTTGCCCATGGTGATCAGCGGCTCGGCGACGCGGCGGAGCTCCTTGGCCTTCGGGAGCGTGGTCTTGATCAGCTCATGCTTGAGCAGCGACGCCGCCATGTTGGTGAACATGGCATCGCGGTGTGCGCTGGTGCGGCTGAACTTGCGGCCGGATTTCTGGTGGCGCATGGTCTTGGTTCCTGTCTGTCTGGTCTTAGCCGAGCATGCCGTGCGCCGAGACGCCGGCCGGCGGCCAGTTCTCGAGCTTCATGCCGAGCGAGAGGCCACGCTGGGCCAGCACTTCCTTGATCTCGGTGAGCGACTTCTTGCCGAGGTTCGGGGTCTTGAGCAGCTCGACTTCCGTCTTCTGGATCAGGTCGCCGATGTAGTAGATGCTCTCGGCCTTGAGGCAGTTGGCCGAACGCACCGTCAGCTCCAGGTCGTCGATCGGGCGCAGAAGCACCGGATCCACGCCCGGGGTCTGGGCCTTCTGGTCGTTGCCCTCGCGGCGGGTGAAATCGCCGAAGACGCTGAGCTGGTCGGTGAGGATGTCGGCGGCGGTCCGCACGGCTTCCTCGGCGTCGATCGTGCCATTGGTCTCGATGTCGAGCACCAGCTTGTCGAGGTCGGTGCGCTGTTCGACGCGGGCCGCTTCGACTTCGTACGCCACGCGGCGGACGGGCGAGAACGACGCGTCCAGCATCAGGCGACCGATCGAACGGGTCTCCTCGTCCGGGCGGCGACGGGCGGCGGCCGGCTGGTAGCCGAAGCCGCGCTCGATCTTCAGGCGCATGTTGATCGACGCATCCTTGGTCAGATGGCAGATCACGTGCTCGCCGTTGAGCACCTCGACGTTATGGTCGGTCTTGATGTCGGCAGCGGTCACGACGCCCGGGCCGGACTTGGCCAGGGTCAGCGTGGAGCTGTCGCCGGTGCCCATGCGGATGGCGACGTCCTTGAGGTTCAGCAGGACCTCGAGCACGTCCTCCTGCAGGCCTTCGATGGTGCTGTATTCGTGCAGCACGCCGTCGATCTCGACCTCGGTGATGGCGAAGCCGGGGATCGACGACAGCAGCACGCGGCGCAGGGCGTTGCCGAGCGTGTGGCCATAGCCGCGCTCGAGCGGCTCGATCACGACCTTGGCGCGATTGCCGGCGAGTCGTTCGATCTGGGGGCCACGCGGGCGCAGGACCTGGTTGGCGGTAACCGTCATGTTTGGTGTCTCCTGTGGCCTGCCGGGGTGGACCGGCGGGCCGGGTGAATTACTTCGAGTACAGCTCGACGATCAGCGCTTCGTTGATGTCCGCGGGCAGGTCGCCGCGGTCCGGGACCGCCTTGAACACGCCGCTGAACTTCTTCGAGTCGACCTCGACCCAGGACGGCGAAAGGTCCATGGTCGCAAACACCGTCAATGCTTCCTGGACGCGCATCTGCTTCTGGGCCTTCTCGGCCAGCGCGATCGCGTCGCCCGCCTTGACCTGGTAGGACGGCAGGTTCACGGACTTGCCGTTGACCGTGACGCCGCGATGCGAGACCAGCTGGCGCGCGGCCGGGCGGGTGATCGCGAAGCCCATGCGATAGACGACGTT
The DNA here is from genome assembly GCF_039548395.1 of Luteimonas changyuni. NCBI lineage: Bacteria > Pseudomonadati > Pseudomonadota > Gammaproteobacteria > Lysobacterales > Lysobacteraceae > Luteimonas > Luteimonas changyuni. The sequence goes on along the minus strand of NZ_JBCLUZ010000032.1, from coordinate 31,106 downwards.
GTCCAGGCGGGTTTCGAGCAGCTGCAGGAGGTTCTCGCCGGTGTTGCCCTTCGTGGTCGAGGCCTTCTTGTAGTAGTTGCGGAACTGGCGCTCCAGCAGGCCGTAGATGCGCTTGACCTTCTGCTTCTCGCGAAGCTGCAGGGCATAGTCGGAGAGCTTGCTGCGACGTGCGCCGGTACCGGCGCCGTGCTGGCCGGGCTTCTGCTCCAGCTTGCACTTGGAATCCAGCGCGCGGGCGGGCGACTTCAGCGAGAGGTCGGCGCCTTCGCGGCGGGCGAGCTTACAGGTGGGTCCGATATAACGAGCCATTCTTTATCGCCCCCTTAGACGCGACGCTTCTTCGGCGGACGGCACCCGTTGTGCGGGATTGGCGTCACGTCGATGATGTTGGTGATCTTGTAGCCCACGTTGTTCAGCGAGCGGACGGCGGACTCACGGCCCGGGCCCGGTCCCTTGATGCGGACTTCAAGCGACTTCACACCGTAATCGAGCGCAACCTTGCCGGCCTTTTCGGCGGCGACCTGGGCTGCGAACGGGGTGGACTTGCGCGAGCCGCGGAAACCCGCGCCGCCCGAAGTCGCCCACGACAGGGCGTTGCCCTGGCGGTCGGTGATCGTGATGATGGTGTTGTTGAACGAAGCGTGGACATGGGCGATGCCGTCGGTGACGACGCGCTTGATCTTCTTCTTCGGTTTGGCTGCCGGCTTGGCCATGGTGGTGGTTCCTTATTTCCTGATGGCCCTGCGCGGACCCTTGCGGGTGCGGGCATTGGTCCGGGTGCGCTGGCCGCGAAGCGGAAGGCCGCGACGGTGACGAAGGCCGCGGTAGCAGGCCAGGTCCATCAGACGCTTGATGGCCATGCCGATTTCACGGCGGAGGTCGCCCTCGACCGCGAACTTGCCGATTTCGGCGCGCAAGCGCTCGACGTCCGGCTCCGACAGATCGCGGATCTTCGTGGACGAATCCACGCCTGCGGCATCGCAGACCTGCTTCGAACGGGTACGGCCAATGCCGTAGATGCTTTGCAGCCCAACCCAGACGTGTTTCTGGGCAGGCAGGTTGACACCTGCAATACGCGCCATGCGCGGATCTCCAACTGTTTGGGGCGGCCGAATGGGTATCCGGCGCAGTGAACAAGAAATTGTATCAGAATCCCGACGGTCAATAAAGCCCGCGGCCGCCAAAAAAGCGTCCGACCGGCCCGGCATGGGGAGTGTGCCCATGCTCCGGCGACGGTTCCCGGCTGGACGGGTCCTTTGGGGGACCTGCCCGCCCGGCGCTACTCTGGCGCCGGGACGGCCCGGGAACCACCTGCGCGCGGGATCGCCACGCAGGTCGCCCATCAAGGCCCGACCGTGAAACGGCCGGACCTGGATCCTTCGGCGCTGCCGGCGATGCCGGCTGCCCTCTGGATCCGTTCGAATCTTCAGCCGCGCGGCAAGCTGCGCGCGCCACCCTTGAGGTTGGACTTCTTCAGCAGGCTCTCGTACTGGTGCGACATCAGGTGCGCCTGGATCTGGGAGATGAAATCCATCACCACCACCACCACGATCAGCAGCGACGTACCGCCGAAATAGAACGACGCATTGAGCTCGGTACGCATGAATTCCGGAAGCAGGCAGACCAGCACCAGGTAGGTGGCGCCGGCGGCCGTCAGCCGGGTCAGCACCCCGTCGATGTAATCGGCCGTGGCCTTGCCCGGCCGGATGCCCGGGATCAGCGCGCCCGACTTCTTCAGGTTGTCCGCGGTTTCCTGGGAGTTGAAGACCAGCGCGGTATAGAAGAACGTGAAGCCCGCGATCAGGCCTGCGTACAGCAGGATGTACAGGGGCTCGCCGGGCGAAAGCGCCTGGCTCACCCGCTGCAGCCACGTGGCCGAGCCGGCCTGGCTGAACCAGGTCGAGGCCGTGGCCGGGAACATGATGATCGACGACGCGAAGATCGCCGGGATCACGCCCGCCATGTTGAGCTTGAGCGGCAGGAACGAGCTCTGGTTCATGTACGCGTTGCGACCGCCCTGGCGGCGCGCGTAGTTGACCGTGATCCGGCGCTGGCCACGCTCGACGAACACCACGAAGTAGGTGAATGCGACCACGATCAGCGCGATCATGATCACCGCGATCGGGCTCATGTCGCCGTTGCGGGCGGCCTCGAACGTGGTGATGACCGCGCTCGGAAGCCCGGCCACGATGCCGGCGAAGATGATCAGCGACACGCCGTTGCCGATGCCGCGCTCGGTCACCTGCTCACCCAGCCACACCAGGAACATGGTGCCTGCCGTGAGCGCGATGATCGCGGTCAGCACGAAGCCGATGCCCGGCGCGTAGACCACGGGGATGCCGTTGCTGGCGCCCGAGCTCTGCAGGGCCACGGCGATGCCGGCCGACTGGAACACCGCCAGCGGGATCGAGCCGATGCGCGACCACTGGGTGATCCGGCGGCGACCCGACTCGCCTTCCTTCTGGATCGCCTTCAGGCTCGGCACGATCTGCACCAGCATCTGGATGATGATCGATGCCGAGATGTAGGGGATCACGTTCAGCGCAAACAGGCTGAAGCGCGAAAGCGCACCACCGGAGAACATGTTGAACATGTCCACGATGGTGCCTTCCTGCTGCTCCATCAGGCGCAGCATGGCATCGGGGTTCACGCCGGGCACCGGGATGTAGCAGCCGATGCGATAGACGATCAGCGCCCCGACGACGAACAGCAGGCGCTGGCGCAGCTCGGTGAATTTGCCGAGCCCGCCCATGCCACCCATTGCGCTGCCGCTGCGTGCCATGCGTCGCTTACTCCTCGACCTTGCCGCCGGCGGCTTCGATCGCTGCGCGGGCACCGGCCGTGGCCAGCACGCCCTTCAGCATCAAAGCCTTGGAGACCTCGCCCTTCAGCACGATCTTGGCGCGCTTGGCCGTGGACGGCACCAGCTTCGCGGCGCGCAGCGCCTTGAAGTCGATGTCGCCCTCGAGGCGGTCGAGGTGGTACAGCATGACTTCGGCGGTATCGCCGGCGATGCGCGAACGGAAGCCGACCTTGGGCAGGCGCTTGCGAAGCGGCATCTGGCCGCCTTCGAAGCCGGCCTTGATCTTGCCCTTGCCCGAGCGGGCGAAGGAACCCTTGTGGCCACGGCCGGCGGTCTTGCCGAGGCCGGAGCCGATGCCGCGACCGACGCGCTTGCGATCGGTGCGGGCGCCCTCTGCGGGCTGCATGGTGTTGAGCTTCATGTGCTTATTCCTCGACCCGGACCAGATAGTGGACCTTGTTGATAAGGCCACGGACCTGCGGGCTGTCCTTCAGTTCGCGGACGGAGTTGAGCTTGCCCAGGCCCAGGGCCTTGACGGACAGGCGGTGCTTGGCCTGCGAGCCGCGCAGACCCTTGACCAGGCGCACCTTGACGGTGCCGGTGCCGGCTTCGTTCTTAGCCATTGAGGATGTCCTCCACCTTCTTGCCGCGCTTGGCCGCGATGGCGCCAGGCGAATGCATGCCGGCCAGGCCCTTGACCGTGGCGCGGACGAGGTTGATCGGGTTGCGCGAGCCGACGGCCTTGGCCAGCACGTCCTTCACGCCCACCGCCTCGAGCACGGCGCGCATGGCGCCACCGGCGATCACGCCGGTACCTTCGGACGCGGGCATCATGAACACGCGGGCGGCGCCATGGCCGGCCTTGACCGTGTGGAACAGCGTGCCGCCGTTGAGCTCGACGCTGGCCATGTTGCGGCGCGCCTGCTCCATCGACTTCTGGATGGCCATGGGGACCTCGCGGGCCTTGCCGTAGCCGAAGCCGACCTTGCCGGCGCCGTCACCGACCACGGTCAGCGCGGTGAAGGTGAACTGGCGACCACCCTTGACGGTCTTGCTGACGCGGTTGACCGTGATCAGCTTCTCGATCATGCCGTCGTCGATTTCCTCGCGGTTGCGGTCGCGACCGCGCGGGGAGCGTTCTTCTGCCATTTTGATATTGCCTGTGTTGTTGAAGGATGTACGGCTTTCAGCCGCTTATGGTTGTGATATGAATCGGTGTACCGCGTTCCCGGGCAGAAGCCGGGAGGCGTCCGATGCAGCCCGCATCGGCAGGTAGGCATGGGTGGGGACGGCGCCCCACCCATTCAACACGTCGTGACGCCTAGAACTGCAGGCCACCTTCGCGCGCGGCGTCGGCCAGGGCCTTGATCCGCCCATGATACCTGTAACCGGAGCGGTCGAAGGCAACCGAATCGATCCCGGCGGCCTTGGCCTTCTCGGCGATCGCGCGGCCGACCTTGGCGGCGGCCTCGGTGTTGCGACCGTTCTTCAGGCCGTCGCGGACGTCGGCCTGGGTGGTGCTGGCCGCAGCCAGGACCTTGGAGCCGTCGGCGGTGAACAGCTGGGCGTAGAGGTGCTGGCCGGTGCGCAGCACCGACAGGCGCGGCACGCCGAGGTTGCGGATATGCGCGCGCGTGGACTTGGCGCGGCGCAGGCGGGCAATTTTCTTCTGCATGGTCTCGTTCTCCGAAAGCTGAAGGCCGGATTAGGCCTTCTTGGCTTCCTTGCGGATGATGTTCTCGCCGGCGTACTTGACGCCCTTGCCCTTGTACGGCTCCGGCGGGCGGTAGCCGCGGATCTTTGCCGCGACTTCGCCAACCTGCTGCTTGTCGGCGCCGTTGACCACGATTTCGGTCTGCGTCGGCGTGCTGATGGTGATCCCCGCCGGCGGCTTGAACAGCACCGGATGGGAAAAGCCCAGCGACAGGTTCAGGTCCTGGCCCTGCATCGCGGCACGGTAGCCGACGCCGACCAGCTCGAGCTTGCGCTCGAAGCCCTCGGACACGCCCTGCACCATGTTGGCGATGACCGAACGCATGGTGCCGGTGATGGCCATATGCTCCGGCGTTGCCGGCGAAAGCACGGCCTGGCCGTCTTCCATATTGAGTTCGACGCCGAGCGGCATCGCCATCGACAGGGCGCCCTTGGGGCCCTTGGTGGCGACGGTGCCGTCCTGGATCTTCAGCTCGACGCCCTTCGGAAGGGCAATCGGCTTCTTGGCAATTCGGGACATTGCGGTTACTCCCTTAGGCCACGAAGCACAGAACCTCACCGCCGACGCCCTGTTGGCGCGCCTGCGCATCGGTCATGATGCCCTTCGAGGTGGAGATGATTGCGATGCCGAGGCCATTGAGGACCTTCGGCAGATCGGCCTTGCCACGATACTGGCGCAGGCCGGAGCGGGAAAAGCGCTGCATGCGCTCGATGACCGGACGGCCCTCGTAATACTTGAGTTCGATCTCGAGTTCGGCCTTGGCGCCATTCTCGATCACGCGCGCTTCGGCGATGTAGCCCTCGTCCTGCAGCACCTTGGCGATGGCCACCTTGGTCTTGGAGGACGGCATCTTCACCGTCGGCTTGCCGACAGCCGCCGCATTGCGCATGCGGGTCAGCATATCGGCGATGGGATCAGTCATGCTCATTGAAAATCACCTTATGAGTGCACCGATATCCGCAGGATTGCGAATTCGTTTTGACCGGCCTTGCGGCCGGCCTGGAACCTGTTACCAGCTGGCCTTGCGCAGGCCGGGGACGTCGCCGTTCATCGTCGCCTTGCGCAGCATGTTGCGGCCGAGGCCGAACTTCTTGTACACGGCGCGCGGACGGCCGGTCAGGGCGCAGCGGGTGGTCTGGCGCGAAGGCGAGGAGTCGCGGGGCAGCTTCTGCAGCTTGACCGCGGCATCCATCCTCTCTTCGTAGCTCGCGGACTCGCTGCTGACGATTTTCTTCAGCTCGTCGCGCTTGGCGGCGAACTTCTTCGCCAGCTTCGCGCGCTTCACTTCGCGATTGATCATTGAAGTCTTGGCCATTGTCTCTCTGTCCGGTCAGTTGCGAAACGGGAAGCGGAACGCTTCCAGCAGGGCGCGGGCTTCCTCGTTGGTCTTGGCGGTCGTGGTGATGGCGATATCCATGCCACGCAGCGCGTCAACCTGGTCGAAGTCGACCTCCGGGAAGATGATCTGCTCTTTCACGCCCATGTTGTAGTTGCCACGGCCGTCGAACGAACGGCCCGACACGCCGCGGAAGTCGCGGACGCGCGGCAGGGCAACGTTCACCAGGCGATCGAAGAACTCGTACATCTTCGCGCGGCGCAGCGTGACCTTGCAGCCGATCGGCCAGCCGTCGCGGATCTTGAACGAAGCCACCGAAACGCGCGACTTGGTGACAAGCGCCTTCTGGCCGGTGATCTTGGCCATGTCGGCGGTTGCGTGCTCAAGCACCTTCTTGTTGGCCGCGGCCTCGCCCACGCCCATGTTGAGCGTGATCTTGGACAGGCGCGGGACCTGCATCGGATTGGTGTAGCCGAACTGCTCGGTGAGCTTCGGCACCACTTCTTCCTTGTAGAACTTTTCCAGACGGGTGGTCATTTCAGCATTCCTCAGGCGTCAATCGCCTCACCACTCGAGCGGAACACGCGGACGCGGCGTCCATCCTCGAGGATTTTGGTACCAATGCGCTCGCCCTTGCCGGAGGCAGGGTTGAAGTGCATCACGTTCGAAGCGTCGATCGGAGCTTCACGCTCGATCACGCCGCCCGGCTGGTTGGCCTGGGGATTCGGTTTGGTGTGGCGCTTGATCATGTTGACGTTGGCGACAACGACCTTCTCGCCGAGCACGCGGACGACTTCGCCCTGCTTGCCCTTGTCCTTGCCGGCGGTGACGACGACGCGGTCACCCTTCTTGATGCGGTTCATGTCGGTTTCCTCTTCGTCCGGCTCAGAGCACTTCGGGTGCGAGCGAGACGATCTTCATGAACTTCTCGGAGCGCAGCTCGCGGGTAACGGGCCCGAAGATGCGGGTGCCGATCGGCTCCTGCTTGTTGTTGAGCAGCACGGCGGCGTTGCCGTCGAAGCGGATCAGCGAACCGTCGGGGCGACGAACGCCCTTGCGGGTGCGCACCACGACCGCGTCGTAGACCTCGCCCTTCTTGACCTTGCCGCGGGGGATGGCGGTCTTGACCGACACCTTGATGATGTCGCCGATGCCGGCGTAGCGGCGCTTCGAGCCGCCCAGCACCTTGATGCACATCACTTCCTTGGCACCGGAGTTGTCGGCCACGGCCAGGTGGCTCTGCATCTGGATCATTTCGGAGCCTCCTTATTCAGCCGAGCGCGCGACGATCTCGACGACGCGCCAGTTCTTGGTCTTGGACATCGGCGCGATTTCCACCACGCGGACGGTATCGCCCTCGTTGCAGGAGTTCTCGGCGTCGTGGGCGTGCAGCTTGGTCGAGCGACGGATGTACTTGCCGTACAGCGCGTGCTTGACCTGGCGCTCGATGAGCACCGTCACGGTCTTGTCCATCTTGTTGCTGACAACGCGGCCTTCGACCGTGCGCAGCTTCTTTTCGGTATTTTCGGTCATGTCTGCCCGGTCCTTACTGCTTGGCGCCAAGGAGGGTGTTGACGCGAGCGATCTCGCGGCGCACCCGACGGGCGTCGTGGGTCTTGGAAAGCTGGCCGGTTGCCTTCTGCATGCGGAGCGAGAACGACTCCTTCTGCAGCTCGAGCAGATGGGCCTTCAGCTCATCCGTCGACTTTTGGCGGAGTTCCTTGATTTCCATCAGCGCACCGTCCGGGTCACGAAAGTAGTGGTGACCGAGAGCTTGGCGGCCGCCAGGCGGAATGCCTCGCGTGCGGTCGCCTCGTCAACGCCCTCGATCTCATAGATCATGCGGCCGGGCTGGATCTGGGCAACCCAGAACTCCACGCTGCCCTTGCCCGAGCCCATGCGCACTTCGATCGGCTTCTTGGAGATCGGCTTGTCCGGGAACACGCGGATCCACATCTTGCCGCCGCGCTTCACGTGGCGACTGATGGCGCGACGCGCCGACTCGATCTGGCGTGCGGTCAGCTGGCCGGTCTGAGTGGCCTTCAGGCCGAACTCGCCGAAGCTGACGGCATTGCCGCTCCAGGCCAGGCCGTCGTTGCGGCCCTTGTGCATCTTGCGGTATTTGGTTCGCTTGGGTTGCAGCATGACTTAGTCCCTCGCCTCGCGATCACGGCGCGGGCCACGCGGACGATCGCGGTCACCGCGGTCGCCACGCTCGCCACGCGGCGAATCGTCCTGCTTTTCCTGGCCGACCTGGGCGAAGTCGAAGATCTCGCCCTTGTAGATCCAGGTCTTGATTCCAATGATGCCGTAGGTGGTCTTCGCCTCGGCAAAGCCGTAGTCGACGTCGGCGCGCAGCGTGTGCAGCGGCACGCGACCTTCGCGGTACCACTCCGAACGCGCGATCTCGGCGCCGTTCAGGCGGCCACCGACGTTGACCTTGATGCCCAGGGCGCCCAGGCGCATCGCGTTGCCGACGGCGCGCTTCATCGCGCGGCGGAACATGATGCGGCGCTCCAGCTGCTGCGCGATCGACTCGGCGACCAGCTGCGCGTCGAGCTCCGGCTTGCGGACCTCGGTGACGTTGATGTGCGCCGGGACGCCCATCATCGCACTGACTTCCTTGCGCAGCTTCTCGATGTCTTCGCCGCGCTTGCCGATCACCACGCCCGGACGGGCGGTGTGGATCGTGACGCGGGCCGACTTCGAGGGCCTTTCGATCAGGATGCGGCTGATACCGGCGGCCGCCAGCTTCTTGCGAAGCATCTCGCGGACCTTCAGGTCCGAGATCAGGTACTCGGCGTAATCCTTCTTGCCGGCATACCACTTGGAGTTCCAGTCCTTGGCGATGCCAAGGCGGAAGCCGGTCGGATGAACTTTGTGACCCATATGCTTACTTCCCCTCGCCGACAACGACGGTGATGTGGCTGGTGCGCTTGAGGATGCGCGTGCCGCGCCCCTTGGCGCGCGCCATGAAGCGCTTCAACGTCGGGCCTTCGTCGACCATGATCGTCTTGACCCTGAGCTCGTCGACGTCGGCACCGAGGTTGTTCTCGGCGTTCGACGTGGCCGAGTACACGACCTTGTAGATCAGGTGCGCGGCCTTCTTGTCGCTGAACTTCAGCAGGTCGAGGGCACGCGAGGCCGAGAGGCCGCGGACCTGGTCTGCGACCAGGCGTGCCTTCTGCGGGGAGATGCGCACGGTGCGCAGGATTGCCTTCGCTTCCATTGTCATCTCCTTAACGCGACTTCTTGTCGCCGCCATGACCCTTGAAGGTCCTGGTCAGGGCGAACTCGCCAAGCTTGTGGCCGACCATGTTCTCGTTGACGAGCACCGGGACGTGGTTGCGGCCGTTGTGCACGGCGATGGTGTAACCGACCATCTCCGGCAGCACCATCGACCGGCGCGACCAGGTCTTGATCGGACGCTTGGTGTTACCCGCGGCTTCCACCTTCTTGACGAGGTGGTGGTCGACGAACGGGCCCTTCTTGAGTGAACGTGCCATGGTCTATCAGCTCCTGCGGTCGCGCACGATGAACTGCTGCGTCCGCTTGTTATGGCGGGTCTTGTAGCCCTTCGTCGGGACGCCCCACGGGGTGACCGGATGCGGGTTGCCCTGGCCGGCCTTGGCCTCGCCACCGCCGTGCGGATGGTCGACCGGGTTCATGGCCGCGCCGCGGACGGTCGGCTTGATGCCGAGCCAGCGCTTCGCACCGGCCTTGCCCAGCTTCTGCAGGTTGTGCTCGACGTTGCCGACTTCACCGATGGTGGCGCGGCACTCGGACGGCACGCGACGCATCTCGCCCGAACGCAGGCGGAGCGTGGCGTACACGCCTTCGCGCGCGACCAGCTGCACGCCGGCGCCGGCGGCACGGGCGATCTGCGCACCCTTGCCCGGCTTCATCTCGATGCAATGCACCGTGGAACCGACCGGGATGTTGCGCAGCGGCAGGGTGTTGCCGGCGCGGATCGGGGCGTCGTTGCCCGCGATCACCTGGTCGCCGGCCTTCAGGCCCTTGGGAGCGATGATGTAGCGGCGCTCGCCGTCGACGTAGCACAGCAGCGCGATGTGCGCGGTGCGATTCGGGTCGTACTCGATCCGCTCGACGCGCGCCGGAATACCTTCCTTGTCGCGCTTGAAGTCGATGATGCGGTAGTGCTGCTTGTGGCCACCACCGATGTGGCGCGTGGTGATGCGACCATGGTGGTTGCGGCCACCCGAGCGGCTCTGCTTCTCGAGCAGCGGCGCATAGGGCTCACCCTTGTGCAGCTCGGGGGCGACCACGCGGACCGCCGAACGGCGACCGGCGGAAGTTGGCTTGAATTTCATCAATGGCATGGGGGCTTCCTCAGGCCTTGGCGTTCATGACGTCGATCGACTGGCCGTCGGCGAGCTTCACGTACGCCTTGCGCCAGTCGGCGCGACGGCCGTTGCGATTGCGGAAGGCTTTCTGCTTGCCTTTCACGTTCAGCACGTTGACCGATTCGACCTTGACGTCGAACAGCTTCTCGACCGCGATCTTGATGTCGGCCTTGGTGGCATCGACGGCGACTTCGAACGCGTACTGGTTGGACGCTTCCTGCAGGCGCGCGGTCTTCTCGGACACGCGCGGCGCACGGATCAGCGCATAGAGCTTGGCGTCGTTCATGCCAGCCACTCCTCGATCTTCTTGATTGCGTCCGCGGTCACCAGCACGCTGTCGGCGCCGACCAGCGAAACCGGATCCAGGCCCTGGACGTCGCGGATCTGCACGTACGGCAGGTTGCGCGCCGACAGGTACAGGCTGTCCGAGGCCTCCTCGGTGACGATCAGCGGGCGCTTGCCGAGGTCGAAGCCCTTCAGCTTCTCGGCGAACGCGCTGGTCTTGGTCTCGGTGACGTCGAAGGACTCGACGACGTGCAGGCGACCCTGGCGGTTGAGCTCGGACAGGATCGCCGACATCGCCGCGCGGTACATCTTGCGGTTGACCTTCTGCTCGAAGCTGCGCGGCTTGGCCGCGAAGGTGACGCCACCGCCGACGAAGATCGGAGCCGTCAGTGCGCCATGACGCGCGCCGCCGCCCTTCTGCTTCTTCGACTTCTTGGTGGTGCCGCTCACTTCCGAGCGCGTCTTCTGCGCCTTGGTACCGGCACGACCGGCATTGCGGTACGCGACCACGACCTGGTGGACCAGGTCACGGTTGAATTCGCGACCGAACACCACGTCGGAAACCGACACCTTGCTGCTGCTATCCCTGATAGAGAGTTCCATCGTCATCTCTCCTTAACCCTTGCTCGCGGGACGCACGATCACGTCTCCGCCCGGTGCGCCGGGAACCGCGCCCTTCACGGCGATCAGGCCGCGCTCGGCGTCGACCCGGACCACTTCGAGGTTCTGCGTGCTCTGCTGCACCGCACCCATGTGGCCGGACATCTTCTTGCCCGGGAACACGCGGCCCGGCGTCTGGCGCTGGCCGATCGAGCCCGGCGAACGGTGCGACAGCGAGTTGCCGTGCGTCGCGTCGCCCATGGCGAAGTTCCAGCGCTTGATCGTGCCCTGGAAGCCCTTGCCCTTGGTCACGCCCTGGACGTCGACCATCTGGCCGACCTCGAAGATGTCGGCCTTCACTTCGCCGCCAACCTCGAAGCCACCGACCTGGTCGTCGGCAACGCGGAATTCCCAGAGGCCACGACCCGCTTCCACCTTGGCCTTGGCCAGGTGCCCCGTCTCGGGCTTGTTCACCAGCACGGCGCGCTTGCTGCCGACCGCGACCTGCACGGCGCTGTAGCCGTCGGTTGCGCTGGTCTTCACCTGCGTGATGCGGTTGGGAGTGGCTTCGATCAGGGTCACCGGAACGGACTGGCCGCCTTCGGTGAACACCCGGCTCATGCCGGCCTTGCGACCGACGATACCCAGCGAATATTTCTTCGCAGTCATGTCAGTGGCCTCAGGTCAGCTTGATCTGGACGTCGACGCCAGCCGCGAGCTCGAGCTTCATCAGCGCGTCCACGGTCTTGTCGTTGGGGTCGACGATGTCAAGCACGCGCTTGTGCGTGCGGGTTTCGTACTGGTCACGCGCATCCTTGTCGACGTGCGGCGACGTCAGGATGGTGTAACGCTCGATCTTGGTCGGCAACGGAATCGGGCCGCGCACCTGGGCGCCGGTCCGCTTGGCCGTTTCGACGATCTCGCTGGCCGAACGGTCGATCAGTCGATGATCGAACGCCTTCAGCCGGATCCGGATCTTTTGGTCCGCCATGACGGAATTCCTTCGTTAAAAGAGCGACGGGCCCGCGGCTGGGTGCGCGGAACCCCAATGGATTCATTGATAACCAGGGCTGACGACCCGCGCCCCGGCAACCTTCCCTGCAAAAAACGAGGCAGGCCGGTTACCCGGCCCGCCCAGACGGAGAAGCGAACGTGACAATTCCCCTGGTCCGCTATGTCCCGAAGAACTTCGGGAGGGACCGGGGTACTGCCGCGCGACGTGTTCCCTGTCTGGCGAAAACGAGGTGCGTCCTGCGCCTCATTTCGCGGTTCCGGCGAATCCCCGAGGGGTTCCGCCGAAGTAGTCAGCAAGTATAGCCGGCTCCAGCGGCTCAGCGCAACACCCTGGAGCCAAAAAAGCCGTCGGCGTGAGCCGATGGCCGCTGGCGTTATCCGGACCACCGGTCCGGATCAACGCCAGCACATATCGCGGCGGCCAACGGCCGCCGGGATATGAGTACTTACTTGATGATCTTGGCGACCACGCCCGCGCCGACCGTACGGCCACCCTCGCGGATCGCGAAGCGCAGACCCTCGTCCATCGCGATCGGGTTGATCAGCGCCACCACCATCTTCACGTTGTCGCCCGGCATCACCATCTCGACGCCCTCCGGCAGCTCGCAGGCGCCGGTGATGTCGGTGGTGCGGAAGTAGAACTGCGGACGGTAGCCCTTGAAGAACGGCGTGTGGCGGCCGCCCTCGTCCTTCGACAGCACGTACACCTCGGCCTCGAAGTCCGTGTGCGGCTTGATCGAACCCGGCTTGCACAGCACCTGGCCGCGCTCCACGTCGTCACGCTTGGTGCCGCGCAGCAGCAGGCCGGCGTTGTCGCCCGCCTGGCCCTGGTCCAGCAGCTTGCGGAACATCTCGACGCCGGTGACGGTCGTCTTGACCGTCGGGCGGATGCCCACGATCTCGATTTCCTCGCCCACCTTCACGATGCCGCGCTCGATGCGACCGGTCACCACCGTGCCGCGACCCGAGATCGAGAACACGTCCTCGACCGGCATCAGGAACGTCTTGTCGATGTCACGCTCCGGCTCCGGAATCCAGGTGTCCAGCGCCTCGACCAGCTTGATGATCGCCGGCACGCCGATGTCCGACTGGTCGCCTTCCAGCGCCTTCAGCGCCGAACCGTGGATGATCGGGGTGTCGTCGCCCGGGAAGTCGTACTTCGACAGCAGCTCGCGCACTTCCATCTCGACCAACTCAAGCAGCTCGGCGTCGTCGACCATGTCGGCCTTGTTCAGGAACACCACGATGTACGGCACACCGACCTGGCGCGCCAGCAGGATGTGCTCGCGCGTCTGCGGCATCGGGCCGTCAGCGGCCGAGCACACCAGGATCGCGCCGTCCATCTGCGCCGCACCGGTGATCATGTTCTTGACGTAGTCGGCGTGGCCCGGGCAGTCGACGTGCGCGTAGTGGCGGGTCGGGCTCTCGTACTCGACGTGCGAGGTCGAGATCGTGATGCCGCGCGCCTTCTCTTCCGGCGCCTTGTCGATCGCGTCATAGGCATGGAACTCGCCGCCGAAACGTTCCGCGCCGATCTTCGTCAGCGCCGCCGTCAGCGTCGTCTTGCCGTGGTCCACGTGACCGATCGTGCCCACGTTCACGTGGGGCTTGGTGCGCTCGAACTTACCCTTGGCCATGATTGCAGTCTCTTCGAAAGTTGGTTGACTTGGTTGCCGTTTCCGGCGCCGCTTACTTCTTCTTCACCACTTCGTCGGCGATGTTCGCCGGCGCGTCCGCGTAATGGTCGAACTCCATGGTGAAGGTCGCGCGGCCCTGCGACATCGAACGCAGGGTGGTGGCATAGCCGAACATTTCGCCCAGCGGGATCATCGCGTTGATGATCTTGCCCGACGGGCTGTCGTCCTGGCCCTGGAGGATGCCGCGACGACGACTGACGTCGCCCATCACGTCACCCAGGTAGTCCTCGGGGCTGACGATCTCGACCTTCATGATCGGCTCGAGCAGGACCGGCGAGGCGCGATTGAAGCCTTCCTTGAAGCCCATGGACCCGGCGATCTTGAACGCCATTTCCGAGGAGTCGACCTCGTGGTAGGAGCCGTCGTACAGCTTCACCTTGATGTCGACGATCGGATAGCCGGCGAGGATGCCGTTGGCCATCGCTTCCTGGATGCCCTTGTCGACGGCCGGGATGTAGTCCTTCGGCACCACGCCGCCGACGATCGCGTTGTCGAATTCATAGCCCGCGCCCGGTTCCTGCGGCGAGATCTCCAGCCACACGTGGCCGAACTGGCCCTTGCCGCCCGACTGGCGCACGAACTTGCCTTCCGACTTGACCGTCTTGCGGATGGTCTCGCGGTAGGCGACCTGCGGCTTGCCGACGTTCGCCTCGACGTTGAACTCGCGCTTCATGCGGTCGACGATGATGTCCAGGTGCAGCTCGCCCATGCCGGCGATGATGGTCTGGCCGGACTCCTCGTCGGTGCGCACGCGGAAGGAAGGATCTTCCTGCGCGAGGCGACCGAGCGCGATGCCCATCTTTTCCTGGTCGGACTTGGTCTTGGGCTCCACCGCCATCGAGATCACCGGCTCCGGGAACACCATGCGCTCCAGGGTGATGATCGCGTCCTGCGCGCAAAGGGTGTCACCGGTCGCGACGTCCTTCATGCCCACGGCCGCGGCGATGTCACCGGCACGGACTTCCTTGATTTCGGCGCGATCGTTCGAATGCATCTGCAGCAGCCGGCCGATGCGCTCCTTGCGCGACTTGATCGGGTTGTAGACCTGGTCGCCGGCGTTGAGCACGCCCGAGTACACGCGGAAGAAGGTGAGCGAGCCGACGAACGGATCGGTGATGATCTTGAACGCCAGCGCCGAGAAGGGGGCCTTGTCGTCGGCGGCGCGGGTCTCGATCTCCTCACTCTCGTTCAGGCCCTGCACCGGCGGACGGTCGACCGGCGACGGCAGCAGCTGGATCACGCCGTCGAGCATCGCCTGGACGCCCTTGTTCTTGAACGCGGTACCGCAGTACACCGGCACGATCTCGACCTTGATGACGCGCTCGCGCAGGCCGGCCACGATCTCTTCGATGGAGAGCTCGCCGCCCTCCAGGTACTTGTCCATCAGCTCTTCATTGGCCTCGGCCGCGGACTCGACCATGAAGGCGCGCGCCTCGGCGGCCTTGTCGGCCAGCTCGGCGGGGATGTCGCTGACTTCGAACACCATGCCCTGCGAGGCGGTATCCCAGCGGATCGCCTTCATCTTCAGCAGGTCGATCACGCCCTCGAAGCCGTCCTCGGCGCCGATCGGCACCTGCATCGGCACCGCGCTCGCGCCCAGGCGCGACTTCAGCTGGCCGACGACCTTGTCGAAGTTGGCACCGGTGCGGTCCATCTTGTTGACGAACGCCATCCGCGGCACCTGGTACTTGTTCGCCTGGCGCCACACGGTTTCCGACTGCGGCTGCACGCCGCC
Organism: Luteimonas changyuni; assembly: GCF_039548395.1. NCBI lineage: Bacteria > Pseudomonadati > Pseudomonadota > Gammaproteobacteria > Lysobacterales > Lysobacteraceae > Luteimonas > Luteimonas changyuni. The sequence goes on along the minus strand of NZ_JBCLUZ010000032.1, from coordinate 15,558 downwards.
GACCGCGCACAGGACGAACACGGCGCCGTCGAGCACGCGCAGGCTGCGCTCGACTTCGATCGTGAAGTCGACGTGCCCGGGGGTATCGATGATGTTGAAGCGGTGCTGCGGCAGGGACTTGTCCATGCCCGACCAGAACGCGGTGGTGGCCGCCGACTGGATCGTGATGCCGCGCTCCTGCTCCTGCTCCATCCAGTCCATGGTGGCGGCACCGTCATGCACTTCACCCAGCTTGTGGCTGACGCCGGTGTAGAACAGGATGCGCTCGGACGTGGTGGTCTTGCCGGCATCGATGTGGGCCATGATGCCGAAGTTGCGATAGCGGTCGATGGGAGTGGTGCGGGCCACGGCGATCTCTCTGTATTTGGTCCACAAGATTGCGGACGTGCGAATTGGTTCGAAAGGCCGAATGCCGCCCTGCGGCGGCACCCGGTTACACGATCTCTTGGCCGGAACGCGAAGCGTCCCGGCCGCGCGCGATTACCAGCGGTAGTGCGCGAAGGCCTTGTTGGCTTCGGCCATGCGATGGGTTTCTTCGCGCTTCTTGACCGCGCCACCGCGGCTCTCGGAGGCGTCGATCAGCTCGGCGGCCAGCTTGCGCGGCATGGTGTTCTCGCCGCGCTTGCGGGCGGAGTCGATCAGCCAGCGCATCGCCAGCGCCATGCGACGCGAAGCGCGCACCTCGACCGGCACCTGGTAGGTGGCACCACCGACGCGACGCGACTTCACCTCGACCGTCGGCGAAATGTTGCCGAGCGCCTTCTCGACGACCTCGAGCGGGTTGGGATTCTTCTCGCCGATCACGTCCATGGCGCCGTACACGATCTTCTCGGCAACCGACTTCTTGCCGCTGTACATCACCATGTTGATGAAGCGGGCGATGGTCTCGCTACCGTGCTTCGGATCGGGCAGCACCGAGCGCTGCGGGGTATTTCCTTTACGCGACATTGTTCGATTCTCTGTAGGGCGGGCACTGGCCCGCCGTTTGTTCCGGATGGCGGGACATTACCCGCCTCGCGAAAACCCACCCGGGCGGATCGCCCGGGACACTCAAGCCTTCGGACGCTTGGCGCCGTACTTGGAACGGGCCTGCCTGCGCTTGGCAACGCCGGCGGCGTCGAGCGAGCCGCGGACGGTGTGGTAGCGCACGCCGGGCAGGTCCTTGACGCGGCCGCCGCGGATCAGCACCACCGAGTGCTCCTGCAGGTTGTGGCCTTCGCCACCGATGTAGGAGATGACCTCGTAGCCATTGGTCAGGCGCACCTTGGCGACCTTGCGCAGGGCCGAGTTCGGCTTCTTCGGGGTGGTCGTGTACACGCGCGTGCACACGCCGCGACGCTGCGGGCAGTTCTGCAGCGCAGGCGAGTTGCTCTGGTAGGTTTCCGGGCTGCGCGGCTTGCGCACAAGCTGGTTGATCGTTGCCATCAGTGTCGGGTCTTCTGCTCCGGGCACGCGGCCCGCGGTGGTGTGTGGCGGGCCTGGGCCCGGCTCTGGTAGCGCTCCCCGAAGGGATCCGCCGGCCGCACGGCCCAGGTTCCGTACGCGAAAAACGAAGGCAGGCGGATTCAACCCGGCCTGCCGAGACGGAAAAGTATAGCCTGCGCCGACGACCAGCGTCAACGCATGCAAGGACGCGGCAGGCGGCACCCCGTCACCGGGGCGCGGCCAGGGCCGCAGTCTTCTTTCCCGCCCTTCCTGGGCCGAACACGAAGCGCCTCCATGGCACCTCATTTCGGGATCTGGGACGGCCCCCTGGAGGGCCGTCACTAACGGTGTATCAGTCTTCCGCGCCCTCGCCTGCGGCGGCGGCGTCTTCGACAGGTGCTTCCTGGACCGCGACCTCGTCGGCCGCGACGACCCCGGACAGGGTCTCCATCTCGGACTCGGTCAGCCCCGAGGCGTTCTTGCGGCGCTGTGCATGGTACGCCATGCCCGTGCCCGCAGGAATCAGGCGGCCGACGATGACGTTCTCCTTCAGGCCCCGCAGGCTGTCACGGGTGCCGCGGACGGCGGCCTCGGTCAGCACGCGGGTGGTTTCCTGGAAGGACGCGGCGGAGATGAACGACTCGGTCGCAAGCGAGGCCTTGGTGATGCCCAGCAGCACCGGGTCGTAGTGCACCGGCAGCTCGCCCTTGGCGTTGTGCTTCTCGTTGGCCTCGATGACGCGCTGGCGCTCGGCCTGCTCGCCGTTGAGGAAACGGGTGCTGTCGCCGGCGTCGGTGACCTCGACCTTGCGCAGCATCTGGCGGACGATCACCTCGATGTGCTTGTCGTTGATCTTCACGCCCTGCAGGCGATAGACGTCCTGGATTTCCTTGGTCAGGTACGACGCAAGTTCCTCGACGCCCTTCAGGCGCAGGATGTCCTGCGGACTCGGCTCGCCGTCCACCACGGTCTCGCCCTTCTCGACGTGCTCGCCTTCGAACACGATGATCTGGCGGTACTTCGGGATCAGCTCTTCGTGATCGTCGCCATCCACGGCCTTGATGATCAGGCGCTGCTTGCCCTTGGTGTCCTTGCCGAAGCTGACCACGCCCGACTTCTCGGCGAGGATCGCCGGGTCCTTGGGCTTGCGCGCCTCGAACAGGTCGGCCACGCGCGGAAGACCACCGGTGATGTCGCGGGTCTTCGACGCTTCCTGCGGGATCTTGGCGACCACGTCGCCGACGCCGACTTCGGCGCCGTCCTGCATGTTGACGATCGAGCGCGGCGGCAGCATGTACTGCGCCGGCAGGTCCGTGCCCGGGATGTTGAGGCCTTCACCGGTCTTGGAGTCGACGATGCGGATGGTCGGACGGAGGTCCTTGCCCTGCGAACCGCGACGCTTGGGATCGGTGATCTCGCGCGAGGCCAGGCCGGTCAGGTCGTCGGTCTTCTCGATCACGGTGATGCCGTCGATGAAGTCGACGAAGCGCATCACGCCCTTCACTTCCGACACGATCGGATGGTTATGCGGATCCCAGGTCGCGATGGTCTGGCCGGTCTTCACCGCCATGCCGTCCTTCGCGTTGATGGTCGCGCCGTAGGGGAGCTTGTAGCGCTCGCGCTCGCGACCGTGCTGGTCGAGCACGGAGATCTCGCCCGAGCGCGACACGCCCACCAGGTGGCCGGCGGAGTGCGAAATCGACTTGACGTTGTTGAACTTCACCGAGCCGGTGGTCTTGACGGTCACGTTGTCGATCGCCGCCGCACGCGATGCCGCGCCACCGATGTGGAACGTGCGCATCGTCAGCTGGGTACCGGGCTCGCCGATCGACTGCGCGGCAACCACGCCCACGGCCTCGCCGAGGTTCACCAGGTGCCCACGGCCCAGGTCGCGGCCATAGCAGTACGCACAAACGCCGAAGGACGACTCGCAGGTGATCGTCGAGCGGACCTGGATGGTCTGCACGCCGGCTTCCTCGAGCTTCTGCACCCAGGCTTCGTCGAGCAGGGTGTTGCGGGTCACGATCGGCTCGTCGTCGTCGCCGGGCAGGAACACGTCCTCGGCCACGATGCGGCCCAGCACGCGATCCTTCAGCGGTTCGACCACGTCGCCGCCTTCCACGATCGGGGTCATGGTCAGGCTGTCGAGGGTGCCGCAGTCGGTTTCGGTGATCACCACGTCCTGGGCCACGTCGACCAGGCGACGGGTCAGGTAGCCGGAGTTCGCGGTCTTCAGCGCGGTATCCGCCAGGCCCTTGCGGGCACCGTGGGTCGAGATGAAGTACTGCTGGACGTTCAGGCCCTCGCGGAAGTTCGAGGTGATCGGGGTCTCGATGATCGAGCCGTCGGGCTTGGCCATCAGGCCGCGCATGCCGGCCAACTGGCGGATCTGCGCCTGCGAGCCACGCGCGCCGGAGTCGGCCATGATGAAGACCGAGTTCATCGACTTCTGCTCGACCTTCTCGCCCTTCGCATTCGTCACGATCTCGGTGCCGATGGTCTTCATCATCGCCTGGGCGACGCGTTCATTGGTGCGCGACCAGATGTCGACCACCTTGTTGTAGCGCTCGCCGGCGGTGACCAGGCCCGACTGGTACTGCTGCTGGATCTCCAGCACCTCGGTCTCGGCCTCGGCCAGGATGCCCTTCTTCTCGTCGGGGATGATCATGTCGTCGATGCCGATCGAGACGCCGGCGCGCGTGGCGTACGCGAAGCCGGTGTACATCAGCTTGTCGGCGAACACGACCGTGTCCTTCAGGCCCAGCATGCGATAGCAGGAGTTGATCAGGCGGCTGATGTTCTTCTTGGTCAGCTCGGTGTTGGCCAGCGCGTACGGCAGGCCGTCGGGCAGGATCTCGGCCAGCAGGGCGCGCCCGACCGTGGTGTCCACGATCGAGGTCTTCTTTTCGCGGTTGCCCTCCTCGTCGATCACCGTCTCGGTGATGCGCACCTTGACCTTGGCGTGCAGGCCGGCGGCCTTGTTGTCATAGGCGCGCTTGACCTCGGCGACGTTGGCGAACGCCATGCCCTCGCCCTGGGTGTTCTCGAGCGCGCGGGTCATGTAGTACAGGCCCAGCACCACGTCCTGCGACGGCACGATGATCGGCTCGCCGTTGGCGGGCGAGAGGATGTTGTTCGACGACATCATCAGCGCGCGCGCTTCCAGCTGGGCTTCCAGCGAGAGCGGCACGTGGACGGCCATCTGGTCACCGTCGAAGTCGGCGTTGAACGCGGTGCAGACCAGCGGGTGCAGCTGGATGGCCTTGCCCTCGATCAGCACCGGCTCGAACGCCTGGATGCCGAGGCGATGCAGGGTCGGCGCGCGGTTGAGCAGCACCGGGTGCTCGCGGATCACCTCTTCGAGGATGTCCCACACCTCGGCCTCTTCGCGCTCGACCAGCTTCTTGGCCGCCTTGATCGTCGTGGCAAGGCCACGGCGCTGCAGCTTGGCGAAGATGAAGGGCTTGAACAGCTCCAGCGCCATCTTCTTCGGCAGGCCGCACTCGTGCAGGCGCAGGGTCGGGCCGACCACGATGACCGAACGGCCCGAGTAGTCGACGCGCTTGCCGAGCAGGTTCTGGCGGAACCGGCCCTGCTTGCCCTTGATCATGTCGGCGAGCGACTTGAGCGGGCGCTTGTTGGTTCCGGTGATCGCACGGCCACGACGGCCGTTGTCCATCAGCGCGTCAACCGACTCCTGCAGCATGCGCTTTTCGTTGCGCACGATGATGTCCGGCGCATTGAGTTCAAGCAGGCGGCGCAGGCGGTTGTTGCGGTTGATGACGCGGCGGTACAGGTCGTTGAGGTCGGAGGTCGCGAAGCGGCCACCGTCCAGGGGAACGAGCGGGCGCAGGTCCGGCGGCAGCACCGGCAGCACGGTCATGACCATCCACTCGGGGCGGTTGCCCGACTCGAGGAAGGCCTCGACCAGCTTGATGCGCTTGGTGAGGCGCTTGAGCTTGGTCTCCGAACCGGTGGCGGCGATGTCTTCCTTCAGGCGCACCAGCTCCGCCTGCAGGTCGATCGTGCGCAGCAGGTCGAACACGGCCTCGGCGCCCATGGCGGCGTCGAAGTCGTCCTGGTGCTCCTGGCGCATCTGCATGTACTGCTCTTCGTTGAGCAGCTGGCCACGCTCCATCGGCGTCAGGCCCGGCTCGGTGACCACGAAGGCCTCGAAGTACAGGATGCGCTCGATGTCGCGCAGGGTCATGTCCAGCATCAGGCCGATGCGCGAGGGCAGCGACTTGAGGAACCAGATGTGCGCGGTCGGGCTGGCCAGGTCGATGTGGCCCATGCGCTCGCGGCGCACCTTGGCCAGCGTGACCTCGGTGCCGCACTTCTCGCAGACCACGCCGCGGTGCTTCATGCGCTTGTACTTGCCGCACAGGCACTCGTAGTCCTTGACCGGCCCGAAGATGGCGGCGCAGAACAGGCCGTCGCGCTCGGGCTTGAAGGTGCGGTAGTTGATGGTCTCGGGCTTCTTCACTTCGCCGAAGGACCACGAGCGGATCAGGTCCGGGGAGGCGAGCGCGATCTTGATCGCGTCGAAGTCCAGCGCCGGGCGCTGCTGGTTGAACAGGTTCAGAAGGTCTTTCATGAGTTTCTCCGGGAACGGGAATCGAGGACGTGGCTGCGGTGCTTACCGGTGGCGGGCGCGTGGCGCGCGCCCTACCCCGGGCTGCGTCCTCAGTTCTCTTCCAGCTCCATGTTGATCGCGAGCGAACGGATTTCCTTGACCAGCACGTTGAAGGACTCGGGCATGCCCGCGACCATCTCGTGTTCGCCGTCGACGATGTTCTTGTACATCTGGTTGCGGCCCTGCACGTCGTCGGACTTCACCGTCAGCATTTCCTGCAGGGTGTAGGCCGCGCCGTAGGCTTCCAGCGCCCAGACTTCCATCTCACCGAAGCGCTGGCCGCCGAACTGCGCCTTGCCGCCCAGCGGCTGCTGGGTGACGAGCGAGTACGGGCCGGTCGAACGCGCGTGCATCTTGTCGTCGACCAGGTGGTTGAGCTTCAGCATGTGCATGTAGCCCACGGTCACCTTGCGTTCGAAGGCGTCGCCGGTGCGGCCGTCGTACAGCTGCGCCTGGCCGCTGATCGGCAGGTCGGCGAGTTCGAGCATGTGCTTGATCTCGGCCTCCGCCGCGCCGTCGAACACCGGGGTGGCCATCGGCACGCCGCCGGTCAGGTTCTTCGCCAGCACCAGCAGCTCCTCGTCGGAGAACTGCTTGAGGTCGACCCGCTGCCCATGCAGCTTGTCGTCGTGGTTGTAGATCTGGTCGAGGAACTTGCGCAGGTCGGCGATCTTGGCCTGCGCCTGCAGCATGCGGTCGATCTTCTGGCCCAGGCCCTTTGCCGCCCAGCCCAGGTGGACCTCGAGGATCTGGCCGATGTTCATGCGGCTCGGCACGCCCAGCGGGTTGAGCACGATGTCCACGGTCTCGCCGTTGGCCATGTGCGGCATGTCCTGCACGGGAACGATGGTCGAGACCACGCCCTTGTTGCCATGGCGGCCGGCCATCTTGTCGCCCGGCTGGATGCGGCGCTTCACCGCCAGGTACACCTTGACCATCTTCAGCACGCCCGGGGCAAGGTCGTCGCCCTGGGTGATCTTGCCGCGCTTGTCCTGGAAGCGGCGTTCGAACTCCGCCTCGTGGACCTGGAGCTGCTTCTGCGCGCGCTCGATCGCGTCGGCGGCGTCGTCGTCCTTCATGCGCAGCTGCAGCCAGTCGGACTTCTTGATGCCGTCAAGCACCAGCGAAGACACGGTGTCGCCCTTCTTGACGCCCGGGCCACCGTTGGCGACCTTGCCCAGCAGCTGCTCGCGCAGGCGGCTGTAGATCGCGCCCTCGAGGATGCGGAACTGGTCGTCGAAGTCCTTCTTGACGCGCTTGATCTCGGACTCTTCGATCTGCTTGGCGCGCTTGTCCTTCTCGATGCCGTCGCGGGTGAAGACCTGCACGTCGATGACGGTGCCGTCCATGCCCGGCGGCACGCGCAGCGAGCTGTCCTTAACGTCGGACGCCTTCTCGCCGAAGATCGCGCGCAGCAGCTTCTCTTCCGGAGTCAGCTGGCTCTCGCCCTTCGGCGTGACCTTGCCGACGAGGATGTCGCCGGCCCGCACCTCGGCACCGATGTACACCACGCCCGACTCGTCGAGGCGGTTCAGCGCCTGCTCGGAGACGTTGGGGATGTCGGCGGAGATCTCCTCCGGACCGAGCTTGGTGTCGCGGGCGACCGCGGTCAGCTCTTCGATGTGGATGGTGGTGTAGCGGTCTTCCTTGACCACGCGCTCGGACAGGAGGATCGAGTCCTCGAAGTTGTAGCCGTTCCACGGCATGAACGCGACCAGCATGTTCTGGCCCAGGGCCAGCTCGCCGATGTCGGTCGAGGGACCGTCGGCCAGCACGTCGCCGCGCGCCACCACGTCGCCCACGCTGACCAGCGGGGTCTGGTTGATGCAGGTGTTCTGGTTGGAGCGCGTGTACTTGATCAGGTTGTAGATGTCGACGCCGGCATCGGTCTCGCCGGAAATCTCGTCCTCGTTGATCTTGACCACGATGCGGCCGGCGTCGATCTGCTCGACCACGCCGCCGCGGCCCGCGTTCACCGTCACGCCCGAGTCGCGCGCCACGGCGCGCTCGATGCCGGTGCCCACCAGCGGCTTTTCGCTCTTCAGCGTCGGCACGGCCTGGCGCTGCATGTTCGCGCCCATCAGCGCGCGGTTGGCATCGTCGTGCTCGAGGAACGGGACCAGCGCCGCCGCGACCGACACGGTCTGCATCGGCGAGACGTCCATGTAATGGATCTCGCTCGGCGGCTTGAGCAGGTTCTCACCCTGGAAACGGCAGGCGATGAAGGGCGCGTCGAGCTTGCCCTTCGCATCCTGCGGCGCGTTCACCTGGGCGATGACGTACTCGTTCTCCTCGATCGCCGAGAGGAACTCGACCTCGTCGGTGACCTTGCCGTCCACGACCTTGCGGTAGGGCGTCTCGAGGAAGCCGTAGTGGTTGGTGCGCGCGAACACGGCCAGCGAGTTGATCAGGCCGATGTTGGGGCCTTCAGGGGTCTCGATGGTGCAGACGCGGCCGTAGTGGGTCGGGTGCACGTCGCGCACCTCGAAGCCGGCGCGTTCGCGGGTCAGGCCGCCCGGCCCAAGTGCCGACACGCGGCGCTTGTGGGTGACCTCGGACAGCGGGTTGTTCTGGTCCATGAACTGCGACAGCTGCGACGAACCGAAGAACTCCTTCACCGCCGCCGCGACCGGCTTGGCGTTGATGAGCTCCTGCGGGGTCAGGCCATCGGTCTCGGCCATGGTCAGGCGCTCGCGCACCGCGCGCTCGACGCGGACCAGGCCCACGCGGAACACGTTCTCGGCCATTTCACCGACCGAGCGCACGCGACGGTTGCCGAGGTGGTCGATGTCGTCGACCACGCCGCGGCCGTTGCGGATCTCGGTCAGCACCTTCAGCACGTCGAGGATGTCGGAGCTGTCGCCGTTGGCTTCGCGCAGGCGCGCGGAGTCATCATCCTTGCGCTCGGCAAAGTAGCGCGCGTCGTACAGCACCGGCGCGCCGGTGGTCTCCTTGCGGCCGATGCGGCGGTTGAACTTCATCCGGCCCACGGCCGAGAGGTCGTAGCGCTCGAAGGTGAAGAACAGGTTGTGGAACAGGTTCTGCGCGGCGTCCTTGGTCGGCGGCTCGCCGGGACGCATCATGCGGTAGATCTCGACCAGGGCCTCGAGCTGGGTCTTGGTCGGGTCGATGCGCAGGGTGTTGGAGAGATATGCGCCGCGGTCCAGGTCGTTGACCCAGATGGTGCCGACCGCCTCGACGCCGGCCTTGCGCAGCGCCTCGAGCATCTCCTCGGTGATCTCGTCATTGGCCGCGGCCACCAGTTCGCCGGTGGCGGCGTCGATGACGTCGTGCGACAGGATGCGGCCCACCAGGTAGATGTCCGGAACGGCCAGGGCCTCGATGCCCGAATCGACCAGCTGCTTGACGTGGCGCGCGGTGATGCGCTTGCCCGCCTCCACGATCACGCGATCGCCGTCGGCGAGGTCGAAGTCGAGGGTCTCGCCGCGCAGGCGCTCGGGCACCAGCGCCAGCTGCACGCCTTCCTCGGGGTCGATGTGGAAGTGGTTGATCTCGAAGAACTCGTTGAGCATTTCTTCGTTGTTGTAGCCCAGCGCGCGCAGCAGCACGCTGACCGGCAGCTTGCGGCGGCGGTCGATGCGGGTGAACAGGGCGTCCTTGGGGTCGAACTCGAAGTCGAGCCAGGAGCCGCGGTAGGGGATGATGCGGGCGCTGTACAGCAGCTTGCCCGAGCTGTGGCTCTTGCCGCGGTCGTGGTCGAAGAACACGCCCGGCGAGCGGTGCAGCTGGGACACGATGACGCGCTCGGTGCCGTTGACGATGAAGGTGCCGTTGCCGGTCATGAGCGGGATCTCGCCCATGTAGACCTCCTGCTCCTTCACGTACTTGATGGTCTTCGACGACGACTCGCGGTCGTAGATCACCAGGCGCACGGTCACGCGCAGCGGGGCGCCGTAGCTCAGGCCGCGGTTGCGGCACTCGCGCTCGTCGAACACCGGGTCGCCGAGCTTGTAGCCGACGTACTCCAGCGCTGCGTAGCCGTTGTAGCTGGTGATGGGGAACACGGACTTGAGGGCGGCATGCAGGCCACGGTCCTCGCGGCGCGCCGGGTCCTTGTCGGCCTGCAGGAACTCGCGGTACGAGTCGACCTGGATGGCAAGCAGGAACGGCACTTCGAGGATCGAACGGCGCTTGCCGAAGTCCTTGCGGATGCGCTTCTTCTCGGTGAACGAATATGACGTCGTCATGGTGGGCTACCGCCTTTGGCATCTGCGGGCCGCGCGCTGCGCGACCCAGGGGGAACAATGAACCGCCAGTTGGAAGTCGCTGGTATTGCCGGCACCAGCACGCCTTCTCCCGCCACTTCCAACTGCCGACTCGGTGTCGGTTCTATCCGGCCGCTTCAACGGCCGAAGGCCGGGGGCTTACGCCCCCAGCCCCGGTGGTCGCCGATCACGCTGGCGACGCGACAACGCTTACTTGACTTCGACCGTGGCGCCGGCCGCTTCCAGGTCCTTCTTGACCTTCTCGGCTTCTTCCTTCGAAGCGCCTTCCTTGACCGTGCCACCGGCTTCGGTCAGGTCCTTGGCTTCCTTCAGGCCCAGGCCGGTGATCGCGCGGACCACCTTGATGACCTCGACCTTCTTGTCGCCGGGCGACTTCAGGATCACGTCGAACTCGGTCTGCTCTTCGACCGGGGCGGCAGCGGCGGCCGGACCGGCAGCCATGGCGACCGGGGCGGCGGCGGACACGCCGAACTTCTCTTCCATCGCCTTGACCAGCTCCATCACCTCGATGAGGGTCTTGCTGCTGATCGCTTCGATGATCTCTTCGTTGGAAAGGGACATCTCGATACCTCTGGTTATCTAATGTTGGAAAACGTCTGTGGTCGGTTGTCGACCGAACTGTTGCCTCAAGCCGCCTTCTGCTGGCCGACCGCGTTGGTAACGCGGGCAACCTGCGAGGCCGGCTCGGCCAGCACGCGCACCAGCATGGTGGCGGGCTGGACCATGACGCTGAGCAGCATCGACAGCGCTTCGTCACGCGTCGGGAGCGAAGCCAGGACATCCACATGGGTGCCCGGGTACTTCTGCCCACCGATCGCCACGAGGCGCGGCTTCAACTTGTCGTTCGCCTTGGCGAACTCCTTGATCAGGCGTCCGGCGGCGCCGGGGTCTTCCTTCGAGAAGGCGTACAGCAGGGGACCGGTCAGCTCGTCCTGGACGATGGCGTAATCGGTGTTCTCCACTGCACGCGAGACCAGCGTGTTCTTCGCGACTTTCAGGTACACGCCTTCGGCGCGCGCCTTCTTGCGCATGCTGGTCAACTGCTCGACGGTCAGGCCCACGTACTCCGCGGCAACCAGCGAGTGCGCCGTAGCGGCGACCTCGGCCAGTTCGGCAACGACTTCCTTCTTCTGGTTCAGATTGAGAGCCATTGCACTTCCTCCGTACTTCGCAATCCAGCCTGGCGTATCCACGCCGGGCTGGTCCTTTGGCAGCACCAGTCCCTTGGTGCCGGGGACGCCGCAAGCGGCATCCCGGTGGTGGCCGTTTTCCGTTTGGATCGATGGAGCAATGATCTTCTGGAGGGTCGGCAACCATCTGCGCAGGCCCGTCGCCGCTTGCGCGGTTCGAGGATTAAGCGCCCCATGGAAGCAACGACGGCGAATCCATGCCAGTTCGAGCATCCCTGCCCGTCGTCGTTGCCACACAGGCCGCGCCTGCGGTCTTTGACGGCCCCGCCTCCGGCTTCATGCCTTCGGCGACGCCCTCAAAACCTGGATTACTTCAACGTCAGGGTCGACTGGTCCACGGCAACGCCGGGGCCCATGGTCGAGCTGACCGAGATCTTCTGCAGGTACTGGCCCTTGGCGGTGGCCGGCTTGGCCTTCACCAGGTCGATCAGCAGCGCCTCGAGGTTTTCCTTCAGGCGGGCGGACTCGAAGTCGGCCTTGCCGATGGTGCAGTGGATGATGCCGGCCTTGTCGGTGCGATAGCGCACCTGGCCGCCCTTGGCGTTCTTGACCGCCTCGCCCGGGTTGGCCGACACGGTGCCGACCTTCGGGTTGGGCATCAGGCCGCGCGGGCCGAGCAGCGTGCCGAGCTTGCCGACAACGCGCATGGCGTCCGGGGTGGCGATCACCACGTCGTAGCTCAGGTCGCCGCCCTGCATCTTCTCGGCCAGGTCGTCCATGCCGACGATGTCGGCGCCAGCGGCCAGGGCTTCTTCAGCCTTGGCGCCGGCCGGGGCGAACACCGCCACCCGAACCGACTTGCCGGTGCCCTGGGGCAGCACGGTCGAGCCGCGGACCTGCTGGTCCGACTTGCGGGCATCGACGCCCAGGCGCACAGCCACGTCGACGGCTTCGACGAACTTGGCCTTGCTGTTGTCCTTGACGATGGTCAGCGCGTCGTCAATGGCGTAGGCCTTGCCCGGGACGGTCGCGGCCACGATGCTCTTCTGTCGCTTGGTCTGTGCCATGGTCTCAGCCCTCCACCGTCAGGCCCATCGAACGGGCGGAGCCCTCGATGGTGCGAACTGCTGCTTCGAGGTCGGCCGCCGTCAGGTCGGCTTCCTTCATCTTCGCGATTTCCTCGAGCTGGGCACGGGTGACCTTGCCCACCTTTTCGGTGTTCGGACGCTTGGAGCCGGTCTGGACGCTGGCAGCCTTCTTCAGCAGCACCGCGGCCGGAGTCGACTTGGTGATGAAGGTGAAGGTGCGGTCCGAGTACGCGGTGATGATGACCGGGGTCGGAAGACCCGGCTCGAGCTTCTGCGTCGCGGCGTTGAACGCCTTGCAGAACTCCATGATGTTCAGGCCGCGCTGGCCGAGGGCAGGACCCACCGGCGGCGACGGATTCGCCTGGCCGGCCTTGACCTGCAATTTGATGTAACCGACGACTTTCTTAGCCATTGTCCTCTCCGGGTGCGAACGCCTGTCAGGCTCCCCATCGGGCCGGGAATCACGCGTCCCGGTATCGCGTTGTCACGCGCAAAGGCCGCCAGGGCGGCGGCCATTGCGATTTGCCCGATTTCCGGGCAGGAAGCCGCCAACTATAGCAGCTCCGGTACTCCCGGCCAAGCGGCCGGGATCAGGCTTTCTCGACCTGCCCGAATTCCAGCTCAACCGGGGTCGAGCGGCCGAAGATGAGCACGGCCACGCGCAGGCGGCTCTTCTCGTAGTTGACTTCCTCGACCACGCCGTTGAAATCGTTGAAGGGGCCGTCAATGACGCGGACCATCTGGCCAGCCTCGAACAGGACCTTCGGACGCGGCTTCTCCACGCCTTCCTGGACGCGGGCAAGAATGGCATCGGCCTCCTCGTCGCGGATCGGCAGCGGCTGGGCGGCGGTACCGCCGATGAAGCCCATGACCTTGGGGGTTTCCTTCACCAGGTGCCAGCTTTCGCTGTCGATGCGGGGAATCCCGCCCTCGTCATGGGTGGCGATCTGCACAAGGACATAGCCCGGGAAGAACTTGCGCTCGGAGCGGCGCTTCTGGCCGGAGCGCATTTCGATGATTTCCTCGGTCGGCACCATGACGTCGCCGAACTTCTCGTCCATCTCCATGCGCACGATGCGGTCACGCAGCGCCTGGGCCACCGACTTCTCGAAGCCGGAATAGGCATGAACCACGTACCAGCGCTTGATGATCTCGCTTTCCATCGACTCAGACATCTCCATCAGTTGCCGAGCAGCAGGCGGATGACCCACTGGATGACCAGGTCGAAGCCGGCCAGCAGCAGGCTGATGATCACAACGACCAGCATCACGACCCAGCTCATGCGCATCGCTTCCTGGCGCGTCGGCCAGACCACCTTGCGCAGCTCGAAACGTGCCTCGGAAAGGAATCCGCGCATCTGGACGCCCTTGGCGCTGGTCAGGAAGACCACCAGCGCGGCGGCAACGCCAGCAACCACGGCCAGCACGCGCAGCGGCGTCGGCCACTGGCCGTCGAACCAGTAGAACGCGACCAGCCCGCCAAGCAGCAGCAGGGATGCAGCCACGTACTTGGCAATGTCGGCCGCCGAAGTCTGGCTCCGGGTGTGTTGGACCCTGCTGTTCAAGTCGCTATCGCCCTCGTTGTGGCATGGCACGCCAGGAGGGACTCGAACCCCCAACCTGCGGTTTTGGAGACCGCTGCTCTGCCAATTGAGCTACTGGCGTGTACAAAAACTTGGCACCTCTTAGACGCCAACGGCGAGCCGTCCCCGACTCGCCCCGTCGTCCCCACAGGCCGTCGGCGTGAGCCGATGGTCGCTGGCGTCATCCGGACCACCGGTCCGGATCAACGCCAGCACATATCGCGGCGGCCAACGGCCGCCGGGATATGAGTACTTACTTGATGATCTTGGCGACCACGCCCGCGCCGACCGTACGGCCACCCTCGCGGATCGCGAAGCGCAGACCCTCGTCCATCGCGATCGGGTTGATCAGCGCCACCACCATCTTCACGTTGTCGCCCGGCATCACCATCTCGACGCCCTCCGGCAGCTCGCAGGCGCCGGTGATGTCGGTGGTGCGGAAGTAGAACTGCGGACGGTAGCCCTTGAAGAACGGCGTGTGGCGGCCGCCCTCGTCCTTCGACAGCACGTACACCTCGGCCTCGAAGTCCGTGTGCGGCTTGATCGAACCCGGCTTGCACAGCACCTGGCCGCGCTCCACGTCGTCACGCTTGGTGCCGCGCAGCAGCAGGCCGGCGTTGTCGCCCGCCTGGCCCTGGTCCAGCAGCTTGCGGAACATCTCGACGCCGGTGACGGTCGTCTTGACCGTCGGGCGGATGCCCACGATCTCGATTTCCTCGCCCACCTTCACGATGCCGCGCTCGATGCGACCGGTCACCACCGTGCCGCGACCCGAGATCGAGAACACGTCCTCGACCGGCATCAGGAACGTCTTGTCGATGTCACGCTCCGGCTCCGGAATCCAGGTGTCCAGCGCCTCGACCAGCTTGATGATCGCCGGCACGCCGATGTCCGACTGGTCGCCTTCCAGCGCCTTCAGCGCCGAACCGTGGATGATCGGGGTGTCGTCGCCCGGGAAGTCGTACTTCGACAGCAGCTCGCGCACTTCCATCTCGACCAACTCAAGCAGCTCGGCGTCGTCGACCATGTCGGCCTTGTTCAGGAACACCACGATGTACGGCACACCGACCTGGCGCGCCAGCAGGATGTGCTCGCGCGTCTGCGGCATCGGGCCGTCAGCGGCCGAGCACACCAGGATCGCGCCGTCCATCTGCGCCGCACCGGTGATCATGTTCTTGACGTAGTCGGCGTGGCCCGGGCAGTCGACGTGCGCGTAGTGGCGGGTCGGGCTCTCGTACTCGACGTGCGAGGTCGAGATCGTGATGCCGCGCGCCTTCTCTTCCGGCGCCTTGTCGATCGCGTCATAGGCATGGAACTCGCCGCCGAAACGTTCCGCGCCGATCTTCGTCAGCGCCGCCGTCAGCGTCGTCTTGCCGTGGTCCACGTGACCGATCGTGCCCACGTTCACGTGGGGCTTGGTGCGCTCGAACTTACCCTTGGCCATGATTGC